>CAYMRG010000210.1:0-8554 GCA_964392555.1 uncultured candidatus Brocadiaceae bacterium | reverse complement strand
TCAACACCGCGTTCCCCGCGTCGTCGATCGCGGCCGCCGACCGCTACCTCTACCTCGCCGTGCCATTCGCCGCGTTGGCCGTGGTCGCGGTCGCCGGCCGCCTCGCCGGCGCGCGCGGCCACGCGGTCGCGGCGTTCGCCGTGCTGCCGCTGCTCTACCTGTGCGGCAGCCGCGCCCACGATTTCCGCGACGACGAGTCGCTGTGGGGGGCGAGCCTCGCGGTCGACGACGACAACGCGGTCGCCCACCTCAACCTCGTCTACGACCGGTTGCAGCGCGGCCCGGCCGAACTGCAGGCGGTGAAGGATCACCTCGCGGCGGCCGTGCGCAGCGCGCGCTACCCGATCCACGCGCTGCGCGCCGAGCAGCTGCTGGCGTCGATCGCGGTGCGCGAGGCCGACTATCCGGCGGCCGCGCGCCACGCCCGCGCCGCCGTCGTGGCGGCCGAAGCGCAGCTCGCCCGCGAGACCTCGCCGGCGCGCCGCTCGCAGGCGCAGCAGTGGCTGCTGCAGGCGCAGCTCGCGGCGTTCGAGCCGTTGCGGCTGGCGGGCGAGGGGGCGGCGGCCGAAGCGAACCGCGGCGTTGCGCGACCTCGCGCAGTCGCTGACCGAACTGCGCCAGCGCACCGCGCTCGGCGGCCGGCGCACTCTGCCCGACGACGACCCGCGCGGCGCGGCCGCCGACCGCGCGCTGGCCGCGGCGCTGGCGGCGCATCCGCAGCACGCGGGGCTCGCCTGTGCGCAGGCGGCCTGGGACACGGCGCGCGATCGCGTGCTGTCGGCGCTGAAGTTCTACCGCCAGGCGCAGGCGGCGGATCCGGGCTGCATCGACGCCTGGCTCGGCGCGGCGCGGCTGCTGCGCGAACGCGGCCAGTACGCCGACGCCGAGGACTACGCGCGGCTCGGCCTCGCCGAGCGCCCCGACCCGGCGCTGCGCCAGGAGCTGGCGCTGGCGCTTGTCGCGCAGCTGCGGCTCGACGACGCGATCGCCCAGCTCGAGGCCTGCCGGCGCGCGCGGCCCGACGACAAGGACCTGGCGAAGGTGCTCGCCAACGTGCTGGTCGGCAAGGCCTACGCCCGCCTCGACCAGCCGGACGGCGTCCGCAGCGAGATCGAGGCGCTGGTGCAGCGCGCGCTCGCCCTGAACCCGCAGGAGGGCAAGGCGCACCTCGTGCTCGGCCGCATCGCGCGCGAACGGCGGCAGTTCGCTGCCGCCGCGCAGCACTTCGCGGCGGCGGTCGAGATGGTGCCGGACTTCCCCGAGGCGCGGCGGCTGTGGGCCGAGGCGCTGGCCGATCTCGGGCTCGAACGCTACCTGGCGCAGGACGACGTGGCCGCGGGGGAGGCGTGGCGCGAATGCGTCGCGATCGCGCCCGCGGACTTCGACAAGGCCGCCGTCGAGTTGCAGCTCGACGCGGTGTGGCGGCGCGCCGAGGCGCGCGGTGTCGAACGCCGCCAGGCCGGCGACACGGCCGGCGCGATCGCCGACTTCCGCCGTTGCCTGCACCTGCGGCCCGCGCAGCATTGGGCGGCGTGGCTGCTGGCGAGCACGCTGCACGACCGGCCCGACGTCGACCTCGTCGAGCTCGAGGACCTGTGCCGCAAGGCGGTCGCGTGGCAGATCGCCAACGGGCTCGACCGCAGCCAGCAGGTCTACCTGCTGGCGACGACGCTGGTGCGGCGCGGCGACGCGACTGCTGCGCGCACGCTGGTGCGCGACTACCTGCAGGCGCCGGATGCCGAAGTGAAGCCGCAGGTGCTCGCGGCGCTGCATCGGCTCGCCGAGTGAGCAAGGTGGTTCGCGCGCCGCCGCGCGACTGCAGCGTTGCACCGGCGGCCGTGGTTCGTTACGTTCGCGCGCAGCACGACGGAAGGCTCGGTCGGCCTTCGCGGCGCAGGCCTGCGCCATCGGCGTGCTGCGGTTCGTCCTTCGGTCTCCAACGGTCAGCCGGCGTCCCACGTGGGCGTCAGGGGGTGAGTCTGTGGCTCGCAAGTCCAGCGACATGATCCTGCTGCTCGGTTCCCGTGGTCGGGCGAGCAAGCGCAACTCCGGGTTCGGCGGCAAGCTGCGGGCGAAGTTCCAGGGCCTCCTGGGCTTCGGCGGCCGCTCGGCGAGCGGCCGGGGCCAGAGCTGGGTTTCCGGTGGGCGGCGCAGCGGCGCGGCCTCCCTGCTGGAGATGGTGCCGGGCTGGCTCGCCGTGATGCTCGCGCTGGCGTGCTTCGTAGGCGGCTACTTCGTCGGCGGGCACTTCGCCGTCAGCCGTGGCGGCGATCCGCAAGGCAGCGGCCTGAACGCCAACGGTGGCGACGACCTCAGCGGTCGGACGCCGGGCATGATCGGCGAGGTCGATACCAAGGTGTTGTCCAACACCGCGTTCGCGCTGTCGATGTACAACTACAAGGAGCCGGCGGCGGCCAAGCAGGCGGCCAAGAGCCTCAGCGACCGCCTGCGCAGCCTCGGCCTGGCCATGGCACGACCCTACGAGTACCCCGCGGCGGACGGGCCGGTCTGGATCGTGGTCGTCTACTACGACGGCCCCGACCAGCGGGCCCGTACGCTGGCCCAGATCCTGGCTCTGCCCGACGATGCGGCGGACGAGGCCATGCGCTACTGCAAAACCAGCGAACAGGTCTGGCCTATTCCCCTGACCATCCGGTAGACTGCTCGCCCTTTTCCGCAGCCCGATTCCCTTCCCGCTGCGCACTGTCATGACGATCCACAGCAGTCTGAAGCTCTCCGGCGCCTCGAGCGGCAAGCGCAACGTCTGGACCCGCATGGAGCGGCTCGCCGCCCTGAAGAAGGCCGGCCGTTGGAACGAGGGCGATCGCGTCGAGGGCCTGCGCAAGGTCCGCACCAGCTTCAAGGCCAAGGCCAAGAAGAAGAAGGAAGAGCCGGCGGCCGACGGCAAGGCTGCGCCGGCGGCGAAGGCTGCCCCGGCTGCCAAGGCCGCTCCGGCAGCCAAGGCCGCGCCGGCGAAGAAGTGATCGCCGCGACGCCGTAGCCGTGGATCCGCACCTAGCCGACCGCGTCCGCGCCATCGAGCCGAGCGGCATCCGCCGGATCTTCGAGCTGATGGCGACGATGCAGGACCCGATCAACCTGTCGATCGGGCAGCCGCACTACGACCCGCCGACCGAACTGGTCGAGGCGGCGTGCGCGGCGATTCGCAAGGGCCACAACCGCTACACGGTCACGCAGGGCCTGCCCGCTCTGAACCAGCGCATCCTCGGCGAGACCGAGCAGCGCTACGGTCGCCGACCGGAGACGTGCCTGCTGACCGCCGGCGTCAGCGGCGGGCTGGTGCTGACGTTCCAGTGCCTGCTGAATCCCGGCGACGAGATCCTGCTGCCGGATCCGGGCTTCGTGATGTACCGGCACCTCGCGACGCTGTGCGGCGCGACCATCCGCTACTACGACATCTACCCGAAGCGGCCCGGCGAGCGGTTCGGCGTCGACCTCGCGGCGGTCGAGCAGCTGGTCAACGAGCGGACCAAGATCGTCTTCGTCAACTCGCCGAGCAATCCGACCGGCGCCGTGCTGACGCGCGCCGAGATCGAGGGCCTGTGCCGGATCGCCAACCGCGCCGGTGCGTACGTCGTCAGCGACGAGATCTACGACTTCTTCTGCTACGTCGACGACTACGCGTCGCCGGTCAGCTACGCCGACCGTTGCATCCAGCTCGGTGGCTACAGCAAGACCTACGGCATCCCGGGTTGGCGCATGGGCTACGCGACCGGCCCGGCGAGCGTGCTCGAGGCGATGAAGACGCTGCAGCAGTTCTCGTTCGTCTGCGCCGCGGCGCCGTTCCAGCACGCGCTGCTCGAAGCGATCCCGAAGATCGACATGCGGCCGTACCGGGCCGACTACACGCAGAAGCGCGACTTCGTGGCCCGGCACCTGCACCCGGTCTACGGCCTGCTGCCGCCGGAGGGCTCGTTCTACGCGTTCCCGCAGCTGCCGACCGGCGCCGATGGCCAGCCGTGCGACGCGGCGAAGTTCCTGCAGGCCGCGCTCGATCACAAGCTGCTGATCGTGCCCGGCAGCGCGTTCTCGGGCCGCAACTCGCACTTCCGGATCTCGTTCGCGGCGGACGATGCGACGCTGCGCCGCGGCATCGACGTGCTCAACGAGCTGGCGAGCCAGTTCGCCTGACCGCGGCAGCGGGATCGCATGGACCTGAAGAAGGCGTTGCGCGATCTGCAGGCGAAGGACCAGATCAAGGTCCGTGAAGTCCAGGACCACCCGGCCGCTGGCAGTGGACCCGGCAGTGCCCCCGGCAGTACACCCGGCAGTGCACCGGCCAACAGCCCGCGCGGGGGCCCGGCGCGCGCGCCGCTGGTGGAAATCTTCCATTCGGTGCAGGGCGAGGGGCGCTTCGTCGGCGTGCCGATGGTGTTCGTGCGCACCGCGACGTGTCCGCTGCGCTGCCTCTACTGCGACACGCCGCACAGCTACCAGGCGCCGCAGCGCGTACCGGTGCGGCTCGGCGCGCGCGAACAGCACGAGCCGAACCCGGTCACCGCGGACCGCGCTGCCGAGCTGGTCCGCCAGGTCGCCGCGGCGGCCGGACCGGCGCCGCGCGGTCTGCGCGTCAGCCTCACCGGCGGTGAGCCGCTGGTGTTCCCCGACTACGTCCGCGACCTCGGCAAGCTGCTGCGCCAGCGCGGTGCCAAGGTCCACCTCGAGACCGCGGCCGTCCACCCACAGGCGTTGGCGCAGTGCATCGAACAGGTCGATCACCTGAGCGCCGACTACAAGCTGCCGGAGACGCTCGGGCCGGCACCGCAGGCCGAGCTCGCGCTCGCGCCTGGCGCCGACCATGGCGAACGCCACCGCGAATGCTGTGCGATCGCGCTGCGGCGCGGCGCCTCCGTCGACGTCAAGATCGTCCTGACCGACCGCACGACCGACCCGAGCCTCGAACGCGCGCTCGATGTGCTCGGGCCGCTCCGGGAGAAGATCCTGCTCGTGTTGCAACCCGTGACGCCGTTCGGCGCGGTCCAGCGCGGCGTCGCGCGGGTCGACCTCGAGCGCTTCCTGGCGACGGCGAACCGCGCCGGCTTCGACGTTCGCGTGCTGCCGCAGGTGCACAAGACGCTGCAGGTGCCGTGACACCCCCTCGCCTTCGGGCGCGGTTGCAGGGACGATGCCCACCATGAACGGATGGCGTCCGCTGCTCGCCGTGCTGTTGCTCGCCGCGGCCCTGTTCGGCCAGGCCAGCTGCCAGGCCTGCGCCGCGCACGGCACGGTGCCGTGCACGAAGCACGGTCGCCAGCTCGACCTCGAGAAGGCCGAGAACGGCACGGTCTTCTGCAGCGTCGCCGGCGACTGCAAGCAGTGCCTGGGCGCGCTCGCGGTCGACTGCAAGCAGTGCGTCAACCCCGACGCCGAGGCCGAGCTGAAGCGCCGCCAGCAGCTCGTCCAGGACTGGCTGCGCGAACGGCGCGCGGCGATCGATCCGCTGGCGCAGAAGGGGCCGCCGCTCTACCTCAAGACGCCGCACTGCGAGCTCGCGTTCGCGATCAAGCCGCTGCTGATCGGCCGCGACAAGGTCGAGACCCACCCGCTGATGCACCTCTACGGGCAGCGCATCGAGGCGGTGCGCACGCTGTTCCAGCAGACGTTCGAGGCGACCGACCAGGACCTGCCCGGCGTCCTGCGCATCTACATGTTCCGCGACCTCGCCGACCACGCCGCGGTCTGCCCGATCGTCACCGGCATCGGCGCGGGCCGCGCCGCCGCGGGCATCAAGCTGATGGGCGTCGACTGCGTCTACTGCATGTGGCAGGAGCCGCGCGCGCTGCCCGGCGACGAGGCGCTGCATCGCCACATCGTCCACCACACAGCGCACCTGCTGCTCAGCAACCTGAACCCGCCGCAGTGGCTCGGCAACCGCGGCCACGGCTGGGTCGACGAAGGCGTCGCGCACTGGTTCGAGGACAAGGTCACCGGCAAGTGCGCGAACTTCTGCTTCGAGGAGGTGCTGCTGCACCCGGGCGAGAACTTCAAGGCCGGCCGCTGGCGGACGCCGGTGCGCAAGATGGTCGACGAGGGCAGGTGCCGCTCGTTCGCCGAACTCGCGCAGCTCGGTTCGGACCAGCTGACCTTCCCCGACCACGCGCTCGCGTTCGCCTACGTCGACTTCCTGATCGCGACGCGCGGCGGCAAGGCGCTCGGTCGCCTGGTCGGTCTGCTGAAGCAGAAGAAGGCGATCGGCGAGGCGCTGCAGGAGGTCTACCAACTCAACCCGTTGACGATCGAGACGGCATGGCAAGCATGGGTCAAAGAGAACTACTCGCCGCTGGAACGCTGATCGCCGTGACGCTGCTGGCGGTGGCCGCGCCGCGCGCGCAGGGGCCGATCTACCGCGAGCGGTGGGGCTACCAGCATCTCGAACGGCTGCGTGCGACGGTCCGCGACGAGCTGGCCGGGCGCGACGCGGCGACGGTCGCGGCGGTCGCGGCGCTGCTCGCCGAGCCCGATCGCGGCCTGCCGGTCGTGCCGGTGGCGCGGGCGCTGGCCCACCTGCGCGGCGTCGAAGCCGATGCGGCGTTCGTGCTGCGCGCCGCGATCGCCGTCTTTCCCCTGCCCGAAGTCGTCGATCCGGTCGCGAGCAGCGAGGAGTGTCGCGGCGCGAACCTCACGGTCTACCTGCCGTTCACGTTGCCGTCGCCGGGCAAGCTGTCGTTCGTCGCCGAGCTGCGGCGGGTCGGCGCGGCGACCGACGAGGTGTTGTGGGGCGCCGTGATCACCAGCGACACCGGCGTCGAGGACCTGCGGATGGCGCGGCCGCGCGTGCGCGCCGAGCGCGACGAATGGCAGGACGGCGAGTACGAGATGCGGCTCCGCACGCGCATCGATGGCGCCGAGCCGCGCGCGACCGATCCGGTGCTCAGTTGGACCTGCCACGTGCTGCGCGGCTACCAGGCGCGGGCCGAACAGGCGTTCGCCGCGGCGCGGCAGATGCGGCCGCCGCTGACGCCGCGGCTGGGCGCGCTGCTCGACGGGTTCGTCGCCCCGGTGCTGCGCAGCTACTCCGGCGAAGCGGTCGAAGGCCGCAGCGACGCCGTCCGCGAACTGGAGCGGCTCGAGGCCGTGGTCGCCAACCTGACGGCCGGCAACGATCCGTTGGCCGGCCTCGACGGCGACCTGCTGACCGCACTGCCGGTCGCCGGCCAGGCCGCGCTGCCGTGCGTGCTGCGGCGTGCGACCGTGGCGGGATCGCGACCGCTGGTGGTGTTCGCGCCGGGCGTGCCGACCTACGACGCGCGCACCTGGCGGCCGACGGCGCCGGCGACGCGCGGTGCACGCTGGCTCGCCGAGGAGCTGCGCGGGTTCGGCCAGGACCGCGGCTGGCACGCGGCGTTCCTTGATTCGCCGGGTGGCCGCGACTACGCGGTGGCGCTGAAGGAGGCCCTGGTGGCGCTGCGCGAACTGCTGCCGGTCGGCGACCGGCCGGTCGTACTGGTCGCCGAGCGCGAAGCCGCCGCCGTCGCGGCACTGCTGGTGCCCGAGCTGCGCGGCCAGCTGGCCGGGCTCGTGCTGGTCGGCTCCGGCGGCCTCGGGGCGAGCCAGCTCGCCGCGCTCGGCGACCTGCCGGTGCGCTACGTGCTGCCGCCCGGCCTGGTGGCCAGCGATGGCCTGCAGCGTTCGCTCGAGCTGGTGAAGGACCATGCGCAGCCCGGAGCCGCGCCGCTCGACCTCGCCCGGTTCGACATCGCGCCGCCGTGGCCGTTCGCCGTGCCGATGGCGGCGGCGTCGATCGCGGCGTTCGTCGCCGAACGCCAACGCTGACGCAGCGTGCGCCGCGCTACTCCTCGCGGGCGAAGTTGCGCACCACGGCGACCAGATCGCGCGGCTTGATCGGCTTCTCGAGCCAGGTGCCGGGCCACAGCTCGGCCGGCGTCAAGGTCGAGTCGCGCCGCGCACTGCCGGAGACGACGACGATCGGCAGGTCGCGGTGACCGTCCTCGCGCAGCTGGCGCACGACGTTCGCGCCGGAGATCGCCGGCAGGCTCATGTCGAGCACGACGACGCTCGGCAGGTTGTCGCGCAAGCGCCGCAGCGCCTGCAGGCCATCGCTGGCGACGTCGACGACATGGCCGTCGCGGGCCAGCGCGCGCGCGAACACTTCGGCGGTCAGCGGTTCGTCCTCGACCAGCAGCACGCGCGTGCTGCGCTGCAGTTCGGGATCGCGGTAGGTGCGCTGGGTGACGCGCGCGGGCTCGGTGCGCTGGGCTGCGGTGGCGGTGGCCATGGGGGACTCTCCTCTCGGCTCGGCCTATCGGCTGCCAGCGGGGCACGAGTTCAGCCGTGCGGCGAGGTTCGTTCGCACAGCACGAGCGTCTGCTCGGTGACGAACCGGCACAGCGCGCGGACCGCGACCGGGCGCAGGCCGGCCTGCCCCAGCTCCCGCAGGAACGCCCCGCGCGCGACCGCCGAGCGCCCGGACCGCAGCTTGCCGAGCCGGCGGCGCAGCCGCCGCCGCAGGTGTTGCAGACTGCGCGCATCGAAGAAGGACACGACGATCGGGCCACGCGTGACCCGCGCCAGC
>CAYMRG010000209.1:0-8562 GCA_964392555.1 uncultured candidatus Brocadiaceae bacterium | reverse complement strand
GGTGCTCGACCTGCCGGTGCTCGTGCTCGGCGAGACCGGCACCGGCAAGGAACTCGTGGCGCGCGCGCTGCACGCGCGCAGCGGGCGGCATCGCGGCCCGTTCGTCGCCGAGAACTGCTCGGCGCTGCCCGCGGAGCTGATGGAGCGCGAGCTGTTCGGCCACGTCCAGGGTGCGTTCACCGGCGCCGACCGCGACCGCCCGGGTCTGCTCGAGCTGGCGAGCGGTGGAACGCTGTTCCTCGACGAGGTCGGCGACATGCCGGCGGCGCTGCAGGCGAAGCTGCTGCGCGCGCTGCAGGAGCAGTCGATCCGCCGCGTCGGCGGCAGCGAGAACGTCCAGCTCGACCTCCGGCTGGTCGCGGCGACGCACAAGGACCTGCGCGCGATGGTGCAGCAGGGCGAGTTCCGCGAGGACCTCTACTTCCGGCTCGCAGCCGTCGAGCTGCGGTTGCCGGCGCTGCGCGAACGCGGCGACGACATCCTGCTGCTCGCCGAGCACTTCGTGCGCCGCCAGGGGCAGCAGAGCGGACGGACGCTGCGGCTCGCCGCGGTGGCGAAGGCCGCGTTGCGCGACTACCCGTGGCCCGGCAACGTCCGCGAGCTCGACCACGTGATCTCGCGCGCCGCGCTGCTCTGCGAAGGGGAGGAGATCGTCGACCTGCAGTTGCCGGCGGCAGTGGCCGTGGCAGCGGGCGGCGCGGCCGGCGACCTCGCGGTGGGCGACGTGCTGACGCTCAAGGAGGCCGAGCGCCGCGCGATCGTCGCCGCGATGCAGAGTTGCCAGGGCGACAAGGCCAAGGCCGCCCGCGCCCTCGAGGTCTCGCGCACCGCGCTCTACGAGAAGCTGAAGCGCCACGGCTTGATGTGAGCGGGTTCCGGACATGGGACGGGCCGATCCGTTCGCCATCCGCACGGGTCCACCCCGTGGGGCCGCCGGTACGCAGGTTGCCCGGAGTGCGCGTCGTGGATCCGGTCGGGCGCACATGCGACCCGGTCGGTTCCGCCCTGCTATCCTGGTGCGTCCCATGCGAACCCGCCTTCTCGCCTCGATCGGTCTCGTCGCCGGCTGTGCCGCCGCCCAGACCCTCACCTTCGCCGAGGGCAGCGCGGCCTCGCTGACCATCGCCGCCGTGCCCGAGAGCAACCCGCTCGCTCCCGACACGGTGGTCCTGCAGGCGGTCGAGCTGCTGCCGATCGAGATGAGCGGGCGGACCCTGGCCCACGAACAGGACCCGACGCGCAGCCGCCGCGTCGAGCGCAACGGCATCGCCCGCCTCGAGCTGCCGGATGGCGGCCGCCTGTTCCGCTACCGCCGCGCGGGTGGCCAGTTCTGGGGCTTCCTGCAGATCGCCGCCGACGGTGCGCCGCGCGTCGTGCTCGAGAAACCCGGTGTCGGCGGCCAGCTCGGCGATCCGTTCGACGACCGCATCGGCGTCGGCGAGGACGGGTTGCACGCCTGCGTGCCACTGCTCGCCGGCGGCATGCTCATCGTGCGGCTCGACGGCGGCACCTTCGCCAGCACCGGTCGCGCCGATCGCCTGGCGGTGCCCGGCGCGATCGAGGTGATCAACAGGTCGGTGATGGTGGGCGCGAACTGCGTCTGGTTCCACACCAACAACGACGAGGTCATGCGCTGCGACTTCGCCGACGGCAGTGCGCCCGTCGACGTCTCGCCGCCGCTGCAGACCAACGCGATCCTGAAGAACGAGATGGCGATGGCGCGCGACGGCTCGCGCGTGGTGTTCCTCTACGGGCTGCACCAGCAGCAGCGGCTCTGGACCGTCGGTGCGACCGGCACGGTCTCGCTGTTGCCGCCGACGGCGAGCAAGTACGAGGAGCCTGGCTACCTGCCCGAGGGCCCGGGTGAGCCCGCCATGCTGCTCGACGACGACGGCTCGCGGTTGTTCTACATCGACGCCGACGTGCGCGACGAGCTGTGGCTGCTCGACATGAACGGCGTGCTGCCGTCGCTGCAGATCACCGAGAACGGCATCTTCCAGCCGTACATCGGCGTGCACATCCTGCCGAAGTTCGCGGTGCACGAGCTGACCGTCGCGATCGGCGACCAGGCGGCGATGGACTGGTTCCGCATCCAGCTCGCGCCCGGCGGCGGCACGGTGGCCAACCTCACCGGCACCGGCTCGCTGGTGCAGCCGTTCCCGGCCGGCACGCTCGATCCGGTGCAGGCGGCGGCCACCGGCAGCAAGATCCTCGTCAGCGAACAGGCGGCGACCGGCCTCGCCGTGCGGCGCATCGACACCGCCACCGGGGCGCAGGCGCTGGTCACGACCAACGCGCTCACCGCGCCCGAGGTCGGCAGCTCGACCGGTGCGCCGGCCGACATCCTGTTGCGCGGCGCGGTCAGCGACACGCTGGTGCTCGGCAGCTCTGCGGTGCCGTTGCTGACGCTGCCCGACGGGCTGTTCCTGACGGCGCCGGTGCAGGGGCCGCAGTTCGCGGCGACGTTCGTCCACCTCGCCGGCAACGTCGGCATCCTCGCGGTCTACGACCACGCGGGCACGCTGCTGACCAGCGGCCTCGAGACCGGCATCCAGCAGGTGTGTGCGACCGCTTCTGGCGGGTTCGTCGCGATCGGCGCCACGGTCGCCTACTTCGCGCCGGGCTACGCCGCGCAACTGAACCGGCCGAACACGCCGGTCCGGCTGTGTCTGTCGGGCGCCGGCGGGTAGTCGGGCGCATTGCAGTCGGAAGGCGCTCCGCGGGGAATTGCCGGATTGTGCCGACCTGGGTCGCTGATTCGGCGCCTACTTGGAGCTTCCCCGAACTGCTGCCATGAACAAGCACCACATCCTCGGCGTCGCGGCGATCGCGGCGAGTCTCGCTTCCCTTCCCGCGCAATGGGCGCAGGCCAACCCCGCGACCTCGCCCGGCCCGCGGGCAGCCGCCGGTATGGCGACCGATGCGGCCGGCAACCTGATCCTGTTCGGTGGTGACACCGGTGGCTTCCCCAGCCCGGCGACCAACCAGACCTGGCGCTACGACGGCACGACCTGGACGCAGTTGAGCCCGACCACGTCGCCGACGCCGAAGCTCGGCATCACGCTCGTCTACGACACCAACCGCGGCGTGTTCGTCTCCTACGGCAGCCTCAACACCTCGATCTTCGGCGGGGCCTCGGTCGACCAGACCTGGGAGTTCAACGGCACGACCTGGACCCAGGTGACGCCGACGACGACTCCCGGCGGCCTCGGCGGCTACGGCGCGTGCTTCGACTCGCTGCGCAACAAGCTGGTGCTCTACGGCGGCCTGCCCGACAACTTCTTCCCGATCGACTCGAACCAGACCTGGGAATACGACGGCACCAACTGGGCGCTGATCACGACCACCGGCAGCCCGGGGCCGCTCGAGAACCCGGCGATGTGCTTCCACGCCGGCCTCGGCCAGACGATCCTGTTCGGCGGCATCGACGTGCAGATCGGCGGCAACGACACGACCTGGGCGTACGACGGCACCAACTGGACCGCGCTGCCGGTGATCGGCAGCAAGCCGCCGGTGCGCACCGGGGCGCGGATGGTCTACGACCCGTTCCGTGGCGTCTGCGTGCTCACCGGTGGCAGCGATCCGACCAACGGCCAGCCGATCGTCGACACCTGGGAATTCGACGGTGCGGCCTGGACGCAGGTGCCGAGCGTCACGAGCGGGCGATCGCTGGCGATGCTCGCGTTCCTGCCGGGGCGGCGTCAGGTGGTGGAGTTCGGCGGCTTCAACCCGCTGACGTTCTCCTACTTCGGCGACACCTGGGAGTACGGCGCGAAGAGCCGTTCGTTCGGCAGCGGCTGCGCGGGATCGGCCGGCGTGCCGACCCTGACGGCCAGCGATGCGCCGCGCCTCGGTGCGCCCTACACGTTGACGATCGGCAACCTCAACCCCACCGTGAACGTCGGCGTGGTCGTGATCGGCCTGACCGAGCTGCCGGGCGTCGCGCTCGATCCGATCGGCATGACCGGCTGCCTCGGCTACGTCTCGGCCGATCTGCTGGTGACGGTCACCGGCACGGGCGGCAGCGCGGCGTGGACCTGGTCACCGGTCTCGGGCCCGCTCGGCGCGACGTTCGTGGCGCAGGGATTGTCGCTCGACCCGAGCATCAACCCGGCATGGCTGGTCGCCTCGAACGCCGTCGGCGGCGTGCTCGGTTACTGATCTTTCACTCTCGCCACCGGCGCTGCGGCGCCGGCGTTGGTCCCGAACGCTGGAGCTCACCATGGTGAAGGATCGCAGGCAGGCATCGGCCCGTGTCGCGAGCATGCGGCGCGGCGCCGTCGCGGCGTTGCTGGTGGCCGGTCTGCCGGCGCAGTGGGGTGCGGTGGCCTTGCCGGCCGCCCCGGCACCGCGCGCCGGCGCGCTGCTCGCCTACGACCTCGCGACGCAGCGAACGCTGCTGTTCGGCGGCAACTGGACCAACGAGTTCTGGTCCTACGACGGCGCGGCGTGGACGCAGTCGAGTGTCCCCGCGCCACCGCCGCGCAGCCGCGCGGCGTGGGCAAGCGAGCCGTGGAGCGGTTCGCTCGTGCTCTATGGCGGTGACGACGCCAGCGCCACGAGCCAGTTCGCGCTCGACGACACGTGGACGTGGAGCGGTCAGGCCTGGCTGCAGGCGACGCCGACCGTGACGCCCGGCGGCCTCGCGCGGCACGCCTTCGCGTTCGACTCGCAACGTCAGGTGGCGGTGCTGTTCGGTGGTCGCCACGATTCGTGGTCGCCGCACCAGTTCGCGAACCAGACGTGGGAGTTCGCCCAGGGCAACTGGACGTTGGTCGCGCCGGCTACGCAGAGTCCGCCGCCGCTGGCGGACGCGGCGTTCGCCTTCCATCCGGGCCTCGGCACGATGGTGCTGTTCGGCGGCGAGGACGGCGCCGGCTTCGCGACCGATGCGACGTGGCTCTACGACGGCGTCGACTGGCAGCCGGCCAACCCGATCGGCGTGCGCCCGCCGCCGCGCGTGGCGGCGCAGATGGTGCCGGTGTTCAGCCGCAACACCTGCCTGCTGATCGGCGGGCGCGACCCGCAGACGCTGCAGATCCTCAACGACACCTGGGAGTTCGATGGCATGGCCTGGCACCCGGTGAACGGGATCTACGGCGGCATGTATCCGCCGCGGGCCGAATTCGCGCTGGCCTACGACGTCGCGCGCGACCGCGCCATCGCCTTCGGCGGCAAGATCGCGAACAACTCGCTGCGCGACGACACCTGGGAGTTCGGCGCGCAGTTCCAGCCGTTCGGCCTCGGTTGCGTCGGTTCGGCCGGCGAACCCGCCCTCGCGCTCGCGGCGCTGCCGCGGTTCGGCACGACCTGTCGCATCGACGTCGTCAACCTGCCGCCGAGCAGCCCGCTCGCCGTCATGGTGCTCGGGCTCAGCCGCACGCAGTGGGCGCTGGGCAGTTTGCCGATGCTGCTGACGCCGTTCGGTATGCCGGGCTGTCGGACCTACACCAGCGCCGACCTGCTGATCGCGCTGACCGCGAGCGGGGGGGCCGCGGCGTGGCAGGTCGCGATGCCGGCGCCGGCGGCGACGTTCGGCGACACCTACTACGTGCAGGCGTTGTCGTTCGATCCCGGGGTCAACCCGGCCTGGCTGACGACGTCGGCCGCGGCGACGCTGGTCGTCGGGTATTAGGCCGGCAGTGAGCCGGCAGTGCTAGGGCCCCGGGCCAGATGCCATGGCCGGTGGGATTGTCGGTGGTCTCCGCCCTGGGATACTGGCTCGGCCTGCCACCCTCCGCCATGCCACGTCTCCCGCTTGCGTTGTTCTCCGCCACGGCTCTGTCCCTGGCGCCCTTCGCCCACGCCGTCGCGCCGCAGGAACCTGCGCCGACTCCGCCGCGTGACGGCGCGACCGCGCCCCAGTTGAGCGCCCGCGTCGGCGACGTCGAGATCCGCCGCTGGGAGGAAGCCGGCGAGGCGCACGCCGCATGGCGCCCCACGGGTGCGCTCGGCGGCACGAGCGGCGGCATCTGGCGGCCGATGCGCCAGCCGGACGATCGGCTGCACTTCGCCTACGCGACGTTCGATCCGCTGCGCGAACCGCTGCAGGTGCCGCCGCAACTGGCCGCGCCGGCGGGTACGCGGCTGTTCGTCGTGCAGTTCCAGACGCAGGTGATCGAGGCCTACCACGGCGCGCTGGCTCGCGCCGGCGTCGAGGTGCTGCACTTCCTGCCGGCGAACGCGCTGTACGTGCGCGGCGATGCGGCGCAGGTCGCGGCATTGCGCGAGCTGCCGTTCGTGCGGTGGGTGGGGGAGCTGCCCGATGCGTGCAAGCTCGACGCCGAGCTGCGCGCGTTCGTCCTGGCGGGCGAGGGTGAGGCGCGCGAGTGCGCGCTGGTGCTGTCGGCGAGGTCCGACCGCGCGCAGCTGATCGCGCAGATCGAGGGACTCGGCGGTCGCGTGACCGAGCCGTGCGAAGGATCGCCGATCCTGCAGGCGCTGCTGACGCCGCACCAGCTCCAGGCGTTGCTGCAGTTCGACACCGTCACCTGGGCCGACGTCGTCACGCCCGACGGCTTCGACATGGACAACGCCCGCATCCAGGGCGGCGGCAACTACGTCGAGACCGTCGCCGGCTACCTCGGTCAGGGCGTGCGCGCCGAGATCACCGAGTCGATCCAGGAGACGCACCCGGACTTCTCGTTCGGCGCGCGGGTGCAGGTGCGCGGCACCAACAGCGTCGCCAGCCACGGCCACTGCACGGCGGGCATCGTCGGCGGCTCCGGCGCCAACAACTTCAGCGCGCGCGGCATGATGCCGCTGTGCCTGCTGACCGAAGGGGCCTACAGCGGCGCCGACCACCACGGGCAGATCCTCGGCAGCGTCGACCCGGCGCTGCCGTGGCGGACGATGGTGGCGACCGCGAGCTGGGGTGCCACGCAGACGCTGTCCTACACGACGCGTTCGCAGTCGATGGATGCCGGCCTGTTCGAAGGTGACCTGACGCGCCTCAACAGCCAGAGCAACACCGGCAACCAGAACTCGCGACCCGAGGCCTGGGCCAAGAACATCATCTCGGTCGGCGGCGTCCGCCACGGCAACAACAGCAACCCGCTCGACGACAACTGGACCAACAGCGGCAGCATCGGGCCGGCACTCGATGGCCGCCTCAAGCCGGACATCTGCGCCTACTACGACAGCGTGCTGACGTCGGATCGCACCGGCACCAGCGGCTACGCGACCGGCGACTACTACTCGTCGTTCGGCGGCACCTCGGCGGCGACGCCGATCGTCGCGGGCCACGTCGGTCTGCTGATGCAGATGTTCACCGACGGGCTGTTCCACAACCCGCTGCCGATGCCGGCGACCGACCAGTTCCGCTTCGAGAACAAGCCGCACATGACGACGTCGAAGGCGTTGCTGTGCAACACGGCCGCGCAGTACACGTTCTCGGGCGCCGCGCACGACCTGACGCGCGTGCACCAGGGCTGGGGTTTCCCCGACCTGCGGCGTGCCTACGACAACCGCGATCGGCTGGTCGTGCTCGACGAGTACGACACGCTGCAGCTCGGGCAGTCGCGCACCTACCACGTCTGGGTCGCGCCGGGCACACCCGAGTTCCGCGCGACGATGGTCTACGCCGACCCGGCGGCACAGGCCAGCGCGGCGGTCACGCTGGTCAACGACCTCGACCTCAAGGTGACGCGCTTCAGCGACGGCGCGTCCTGGTGGGGCAACCGCGGGCTGGACGCGAACATGTTCTCGACCGGCGGCGGCGCGCCGAACAACCGCGACCCCATCGAATGCGTCTACCTGCAGAACCCGCAGCCGGGGCTCTACCTCGTCACGGTCGCCGCGGCCTCGGTCGTCCAGGACGGCAAGCTCGAGACGCCGCAGTTCGACGTCGACTTCGCGCTGGTGATGCACCCGGTCGCGGGCGGCTACCACGACCAGACCGGCATGACGCTCGACCTCGCGTCGGCCGCGCCCGGTGACCTGACGATGACGCTCGCCAACCTGCCCGCGACGCCGTGGACCGATGGCTTCACCGCGCTGTCGTTCACGCCGACGGCGAAGCCCGGTTTCGGCCGGTTCTTCGGCATCGAGGACGACGCGATCACCGTTTCCCTGTGGAGCAGTGCTTCGGCGCCGGGCAATCCGTTCCACTTCACCAACGGCGGCACCGGCTACCCGTTCGCCAGCTTCACGTTCGATCCGGCGTTGATCAGCCTGCTCTCGGGGCTGACGCTCGAGGGCGTCGCGGTGCTGTGGAACGGCGCCGACATCGTCGCGGTCTCGAACGCCGACCAGGTCGTGCTGCAGTAGCGCGCGCGGCCGGTGGGGGGCTACGATCCGCGCCCCTTGGACCGGCCGCTGCGACTCCCGTTCGGGCTTTCGCCCTGCCCCAACGACACGTTCGCGTTCTGGGCCGCGTTGCACGGCGAGGTGCCGCGGCGCGCGGTCGCGCTCGAGCCGGCGTTCGGCGACATCGAGACGCTCAACGAACGGGCGCTCGGCGCCGACCCGCTGCCGGTGACCAAGCTGAGCCTGCCGGCGCTCGCGCGCGCCGCCGAACGCTACCGCGTGGTCGGCAGCGGCGCCGCTCTCGGCTTCGGCTGC
>CAYMRG010000208.1:0-8574 GCA_964392555.1 uncultured candidatus Brocadiaceae bacterium | reverse complement strand
CGGTCGTCTCCTCGATCCGCCGGTTGCAGTCGACGAACGTGCGCGGGATGCGACATCGGACGACCAGCGCCGACAGCGATGGCAGCGCCGCCGTGCAGCGCGCCGCGACCGCCCGCGCCAGCTCGGGCGCGCCGACGTCGGTGTTGACGAAGAAGAAGTCCTGTAGGTCGCGCGCGAACGGACCGCGCAGGGCCGCGCGCAGGTCGGCGAAGTCGCTGGCGCGAGTCGCCCCGTGCGCCACCTCGAACAGCAGCGCCGGCGCTCGCGCCGGATCGGCCTTGGCGCCGCGCAGCAGTTCGACGTCGCAGACGCCGGGATGGGAACGGATCACGTCCAGCATCGAGGCACCGGGATACCGCGCGGCGGGGCGGACGCAAGCGCGGAGATCACTTCACCCGCACCTCGAGCGGCCGATCGTTCGCCGCCAGCTCCATCATCTGGCCCTGCCCCTTGCCGCGCAGCGAGAACTCGAGGGTGCGCCCCGGCACCGGCACGAAGTCGAGGATGAGCCGGCCCGCCGCGTCGCTGACGCGGGCGCGCCACGGCTGGTCGAGCCTGGCCGCCAGCGCCTGCAGCAGGCGCTCGCCGGGATCGCTCGAACCGCGGGTTCCGGAGCGCGTCCCACCCACGCCGACCCCGGGCACCGGCTGCCCGTCGCCGTCGACCAGCCGCAGCGTCATGCGCGCGCACGGCTCGAGCTGCAGCGTCCGTCGCGGTTCCTTCTCGCTCACCGTGAAGTGCTCGAGGCGCCAGCCCGCGTCGCCGTGGAACAGCGCGACCCAGGCACCGGCTTCGAGCGGCAGGCGCGCGGTGCCGGCCGCGTCGAGCACGACGCGCACCGCCTGGTCGCGCGTCAGCACCGAGCTGACGCGATCCGGCGCGAGCCAGCCGACGTAGCCGCTCGCCGGCCCGCTGCCCGGGTCGAGCACGCGCAGCTCGCTCGCGACGATCGCACCGCCGAACGGCGCGCGCGGCGCTTCGCCGCTCACCGCTTCGGGCAGCGCCCGGTCGGCGCGCGCCGCGAACACCGCGAGCGGCGTCCGGCCGTCGGCGGCGACCACCGACAAGCGGGACGAGTGCACACCGAGCGGCAGCTCGTCGAACGCGAACCGGCCGTCCTCGCCGATCGCGGCGACGAACTGGCGCGGCACGTAGAACGTGTCGCCGCGATCGCGGTTCTGCTTGCAGACCGCCCACAGCACCGCCTGCGCGCCCGGCGGCAGGCGCCCGCAATTGCCGACCAGCGGGTCCGAATCGCGGATCGTGAAGCGGATCGCCCCGCCGGTGAACGAGACGACCCGCTGGTCGTCCTGCATGTGCGAATTGTTCAGGATGCCGCCGACCACGGCCGGCCGACCCGGCGGGGCCGCGATCAGCGGCAGGTCCGACTTGGCCAGGCGCAGCATCGGATCGACGTCGTAGGGCACATCGAACGCCAGCTCGCCCGCGGCGTCCGTGCAACCGACCAGCCGCAGCCGTTCCTCGACGGCGAAGCCGAGCTGGTCGAAGCGCCACGGCTCGCGGCGCGCGACGCGGAGCTGGATCGGCACACCGGCGACCGCGTTGCCGCGCGGATCGACCGTGCGCACGCTGACCCGCTGCGGCGGCGGCAGCTGCACCGTCGAGCCGATCGGCGACCCCGACCAGAGCGGCTGGCCGTCGGCGCTGCGCACCTCGAGCACGCCGCCGGGCCCCGGCGGCAACACGAGCTGGCCGGCGTCGTCGCTGGTCAGTTCGCTGCTCGTGCCCGGCACCGGCGTCACGACGAAGAACCGCAGCGGCCCGCAGCGCTCCTCCCAGGCCGCGTGGCCCTGGACCACGACCGTGCGCGGCATCTGCACTTCGTCGCAGACCAGCTCGGCGAGCGTGCCGGCGCCGAACAGACCGCGGACCTGGCTGACCGCCTGTCGACCCGCCGCGTCGGCCGGCCCGACGGCCCAGGCGACGTAGGCGACCCCGGGCCGCAGGCGCGCGCGGGCCCGGCCGCGGGCATCGCTGGCGACCGCCGCGATGTCCGGCGCGGCCGCGTTGCCGAGGTGCGGCACCGTGCCGGCGAAGGTCACGACCGCGCCGGCGAGCGGCTCGCCGTGGCCGTCGCGCACCGTGAGGAACGCGAAGCCTGCGCCCGGCGCAGCCTGCGCCGGCGCGGTCGCAGCCACGGCGAGGAGGCTCAGGAGCGACGCCGGATGGCGCAGGCGGCTGGCGGAACGGGCGTGGCGCATGCGTGGGGAGCCGCCGCGCGCCAGCGCGGCGGTTCGGACCATTGTGCCCGGTCGCGACGCATCCTGGCCAGGGGCCCGATGCCATCGGCGGTTCACTCAAGTCGCGGCGCCTGGCTGCCGATCTTCCCGACATGCGGCACCGCGCGACGACGGCTCCAGGCAACGGCGGCCCCGGCAGGCCAACGGCGATGGTCACGATCGGCCTGGCCGTCGCGACGCTGACGGCGTGCGGCGCCGAACGCGACCCCGCGCTCGCCGCCGCGATCGCCTTCACGCAGTTCCAGACGGCGCTGCAGCGCGGCGACGAGGCCGGCTGCCGGCACCTGCTGACGCAGCGCTCCGCGACCGCGCTCGCCGAGCTGCCGTGGCAACAGATCCGCAACCGGCAGCCGCTGACCGTGCTCGGCGCGAGCGGGGAGGGCGCGGAGTTCCGCGTGCACGTCGCCGATCCGAACGACGAAGGCCGCCAATCGGACTTCGTCGTCGTGCGCGAATACGGCCGGCTGGTCGTCGACCTCGTCGCCACCGCCGGGCTCCATGCCGTCGCAGTCGAGCCGCGCGAGGCGAGCGCCGCGCGCGAGGAGTTCGCGCCGCGCGAGCTGACGCCGGCCGACATCGACCGCATCCGACGGTACGAGCTTTCGCAGCCGCCGAAGTAGCGGCCGATCGGTGCGACGTGGCGGGCCGAGGAAACTCGTGCCGGGACGGGCGTAGCATGCGCTACCTTCTGATCCCGAAGCCATGACCGAGATCCACAAGACGCTGATCCTGGGCTCCGGCCCTGCCGGCTACACCGCCGCCATCTACGCCGCCCGCGCCAACCTCGCGCCCGTGCTGCTCGCCGGACGCCAGCCGGGCGGCCAGCTGACGATCACCAGCGAGGTCGAGAACTACCCCGGCTTCCCCGAGGGCGTCATGGGCCCGGAGATGATGGAGAAGTTTCGCGAGCAGGCCGCGAAGTTCGGCACCGACGTGCAGTTCGAGATCGGCACGCAGGTCGACCTGAAGCGGCGGCCGTTCACGGTGACCGCCGAGAGCGGCAAGGTCTGGCGCAGCGAAACGCTGATCGTCTCGACCGGCGCGAGCGCGCTCTACCTCGGCCTGCCGAACGAACAGAAGCTGCAGGGCCGCGGCGTGTCGGCGTGCGCGACGTGCGACGGGTTCTTCTTCAAGAACAAGGTCGTCTACGTCGTCGGCGGCGGCGACTCGGCGACCGAGGAAGCCAACTTCCTGACCAAGTACGCGAGCAAGGTCTACCTGGTCGTGCGCCGCGAGGCGTTGCGCGCCTCGAAGATCATGCAGGATCGCGTGCTGAAGAACCCGAAGGTCGAGGTGCTCTGGCAGCAGAACGTCACCGACGTGTTCGACGTCAGCAAGGGCAAGGTCACCGGCCTCGAACTGACGCACACCAAGACCGGCGCCAAGCGCACCGTCGAGGCCGACGGCCTGTTCCTCGCGATCGGCCACCAGCCCAACACCGAGCTGTTCCAGGGCCTGCTCGACATGGACGACAAGGGCTACATCAAGACCGTGCCCGGCAAGACCGCGACCAACATCGCGGGCGTGTTCGCCGCCGGCGACTGCCAGGACAGCTACTACCGCCAGGCGATCACCGCCGCCGGTTCGGGCTGCATGGCCGCGATCGAGGTCGAGCGCTGGCTCGAAGAGCAGCACCACGGCTAGCTGCACTTCTCACCTCCGCCACGACCAGGCGCGCCGCGTTCGCTGAGGGCCGAGGCGAGCGGGGAGGGCTCCACGGCGGTGGGAAATCCGTCCGGGAAAGGCACCTACGCTGCAGGATCGACCCGCCCGGCACGGTCGCCGGGGCACCTCGGCATCGAAGGGGGGAGGTTGCCCCGCAGTGGAAATGCGAATAGTCTTGCGGCATCGAGCGAGCGGCACCTCGCCGCCACGCCGACTCCCGACTCCGCACAGATCCTGCCATGCGTACCTCTCTCTTCGCCGCCGTCGCCCTGATGGCGTCCCTCTCCGCGCAGAACCTCGTCTACTCGAACGGCCCGTTCCAGACGGCCGCGACCGGCGGTGGCCCTGGCGGCACCGACCCGCTCAGCGTCCTCCAGACCGCTGCGCCGCTGGCGCATTCCACCTTCGGCTACGGCGCGCAGCAGACCGCGGCCGACCGCCGTCTGATCGACAACTTCACCGTCAACGCGTTGATGCAGATCGACCAGATCGAGGTCTTCGGCTACGCGACCGGCGCGACCGCGCCCTCGTGCACCGGCGTCTTCCTGTCGCTGTGGGACGGCAATCCCGCGACCGGCACGCCGAACCAGCTGCTGACCGGCGCCGGCCACGCCGTGAACCTCAACACGACGGCCGGTTTCACGGTCGCCAACACGTTCACGAACATCTACCGCGTCACGGACACCGCGACCACGGGCACGACGCGCAACGTGCAATCGGTGCGCGTCACGCTGCCCACGCCGCTGCTGTTGACCGCCGGCACCTACTACCTCGAGTACTCGTTCGACGGGATCAACTTCGTCCCGCCGCTGACGACCAAGAACGTCAACAACACCGGTGACGCGAGCCAGGTCACGATCTCGACCTACACCACGCCGGTCCTCAATGGCACGGGCACGATGGGCTTCCCGTTCAACTTCTACAGCGCGGTCACCGTGGCGACGCCCGGCTCGATCACCAACCTCGGCGGCGGCTGCAGCGCGGCGTCGATGACGTTCGAAGGCGCGCCGACGGTCGGCGGCTACGCGCACGCCGAGCTGAATGGCGTCAACCCGCTCACCCTCGGCGTGATCGTCGCCGGCGTCAGCGACCCCAACGCGCCGCTGTTCGTCTGCGCGTGCACCAGCCACGCCTCGCTGGACCTGATCATCGTCGGCAACACCTTCGACCTGCCGATCCCGCTCGACGCGACCCTGGCCGGCTTCAACCTGTACTTCCAGGGTGGCCAGCTCGACCTGCTGCCGGTCGGCGGTGTCGTCGCCTGCAACCTCGGCGTGCAGTTCGACCTGACGGACGGCTACAAGCTCGCCCTGAACGTCAACTGATCCCGACCGCGATCGCCGCGGCTCGATGCCCTGGCTCGTCGACCTCTTCGCCCATCTGGCCCTGGGGCCGACGGCCTGACCGTCACCGAGATCGCGGCGATCGCCGCCGCGCCTCCGGGCAGCGCCGCCGGCGATGATCGCGTTCATCGCCTTCCCGTGGCGCCGGCGCGGGCCAATGCCCTGACGCGCCCTTGCGCCGACCCGGCGAACCGCGATCATGGCGCGCCACACCGCCATGGCCGCGAAACCGAAGACCACCCTGTCGATCGGCGGCATCCTGCTGGCCGTGCTCGCTGCGATCTTCTACCCGAAGGGTAAGGACCAGCCGACCACGCCCGACACGCCGTCGACGCCCACCGTATCCCAGCCCGAAGCCGCGCCGCCGGCCCCCGCCAAGACCGTGGCGCCGACGCCGGCGCCCGCGCAGGTCGCGCCCAAGCCGGCGACGCCGCCGACACCAGATCCGAAACCGGTCCAGCAACCGACCAAGGTCGATCCGGCTCCCCCGCCCGCCAAGCCGGCACCGACCGCGACCAATCCGCCGAAGACCGGACCGCCGGCCGCGACCGAGAAGTTCACCGGCCTGCCGCTGTCGACCGCCAAGGTCGGCTGGACGTCGCGGGCCGGCCTCGAGTCGCACTTCGACAAGCACGGCGCCGAGTTCGGCCAGATCACGCAGGACGACTACCTGGCGATCGCCAAGGCGCTGCGCGATGCGCCGCTGTCGAAGGAAGTGCTCGAGATCGTGCGTGAGTCCGACGGCGTGATCTCGCGCTTCCACACCAAGAGCGGTGCCTTCACCGCGTTCAACAAGGACCAGACGATCCGCACGCTGTTCAAGCCGAACGACGGCATCGCCTACTTCCGACGGCAGGGCGACCGATGAGCCGTCCCGCGAAGGACCTGGCGCCGGATCCCGACCACGCGCGCGCGTTCCTGCGCGAACGCGGCTGCCCCGACCACGTCGTCGACGGCGGGCTGGCCGGGCTGGTCGCGAGCTGGGAGAAGTTCGCCGCCGGACTGGCCGACGGCTACGGCATGGACCTCGACGAGTACCGCAACGACCTCGACGTCCGCCAGATCCTCGCCGAGGCGTGGAGCCTCGCGACGGTCGCCGACGTGACCGAGCTGCAGCCGCGGCTGGTCGCGGCCGACGCCGGCGTGCGCGCGGCCACCGAGCCGAGCGAGCTCTGCATCTGGGGCTCGCGCAATGCGACCCGCCGCCGCTACCTGCCGACCAGGAACTGGTGGTACTACCGCGTGCCGAAGCGGGCCGGTGACGCGTTCAAGACGGACTTCCGACAGGTCCGCTGACCGGCTCACGCCACTGCGCCGGACCTCTGCGCCACACCCGTGCGCCACACCAGCGCGCCGAGCAGGGGCACCATCAGCGCCAGGCCGAAGGTCGCCCACTGCGAGGGCGCGTCGAGGCGCCGCCAGCCGGTCCAGACGACGTAGGCGAGCGGGCCGGTGACGGTCGCCAGCCAGGCCGCGCGCGGCCAGAACCCGCGGTCGTCGTCGATCGCGCCGATCACGATCGCGATCGGCAGCCACCACGCGTGGTACCAGGGGCTGAACAGCAGCAGCCCGAGCAGCGCGAACAGCGCGAGCACGGTGGCCGATGCGCGCAGCAGCGCGATCGGCTCGCCCGTGCGCAGCAGCCGCAGCGCGGCGAACAGCACGGCGAGCGCGACGATGGCGCGACCGATCGGCAGCAACGGGCCGCCGTCGCCGGCGGCGAACGCCTGGCCGATCGCCCACAGCGCGCTGCAGGCCTGCAACGTCGATTGCAGGCGCAGGAAGTCGAGCGCGCCGTCGACGCGGAAGAACTGCCACCACGCCAGCGCCGCGACCGCGGCGACTGCGAGGCCGCCGCGCGCGAGCGACGCGACGCGTCGCTGCCGCAGCGCCATGGCGCCGACCAGCGGTGCGATCAGCAGCGGCACGACCTTGGTCAGCACGCCGAGACCCGTGGCCAGGAACGCCCAGGCGAAGCGACGTTCGACCACGCCGGCGATCGCCGCGAGGACGAACAGCACGACCAGCGGTTCGTTGTGGGCGTTGGCGACGCCTTCCGCGAGCAGCAGCGGGTTCCACAGCACGGCGACGAAGGCCGCGTTCTCGCGCCCCGGCCGAACGACGGCCGTGACCCGTCGGGCGAACCACGCGCAGCCGACCAGCGCGCTTGCGAACACCAGCTTGAACATCGACACCGCGACCGACAGTTCGCCGAGCGGGCCGAGCCAGGCGAAGCGATGCGCGAGCCACGCGACGCCACCCTGCAGATCGGCGATGATCGGTCCGTACGGCAGCGGGAAGGCCTTCCACCCCGAATCGCCGAGGCCGAGCAGCGGATCGGCGGGGAAGTCGGACGCGACGTGCACGTAGGGATTGCCGCCGTGCAGCGCCAGCACGCGGCCGCGCAGCACGTAGTCGACGACGTCCAGCGACAGGAACGGCGGCACGAGCAGCGCGAGCGCGACGATCGGCAGGCTCCGCGCGAGCACGCGTCGCGTCGACAGCGCGGGGTCGATCGCGCGGCTCGCGAGCCAGCAGGCGCGCGCCCCGAGCGCGATGAAGCCGAGCAACGCCAGCGTCTCGGCGCCATCGAGCAGGCGATGCACCGGCACACCGAGCAGGCCGCCGTCGCCCCACACCAGATGATGGCGCACACCGGCCGCGAGCAGCAGCAGGTGCGCGGCGATGGCGAGCCAGAAAGCCCGCCGCATCGGTTGGCGTTCCGTCCCCGAGGGCATGGGCGGAGGATTCTGCCCCGCCGACGCCGCGGCGGGAATGCGCCCGGGTCCGCTGCGCCCGGCGCGGCGCGACCGAGATCGGCGCACCGCATGCCGGTTGCCGCCGGCGCCTTATCACCGCGACAGAGATCAGTCGGCGCGGTAGCTGTCCTGCGTGACAGGTCGACGCCGCACTGCAGGTTGCCGATCCAGTCGATGAACCGGCGCACCATGTCCTTGCCGACGAAGCGGCAGCCGTGCTGCGGCACGATCATCTCGATGTCGAGCTTGCTGGCCATGTTGGCCCACAGCCGCGTGACCTTGTTCGACACCATGTAGCGGCGGTGGAACGGCTCCATCGTCTTGAGATGCTCGCTCCAGTTCGTGACCGGCTGGGCCGCGCGCTCGTGCTCGACGATCAACGCGCCGAGGTCGCCCGAGAACAGGATCTTCGAGATCGGATCGTAGACGTGGAAGTTCCCGGGCGAGGGGAGGAAGTGCGCGGGGACGATGCGCATCGCGCTCGATCCGAGCGTCATCGTCATCCCCTCGACGGCGATGGGGAGGAGCCGGGACTCCACCAGCCGG
>CAYMRG010000207.1:6737-8589 GCA_964392555.1 uncultured candidatus Brocadiaceae bacterium | reverse complement strand
GCTCGCCGACGCCGGCGGCGAACGCGACGTCGATGAACGAGCCGTCGCCATGGTTCTTCAGCAGCGAGTTGGGATGGCGGCCGCCGTCGTGCAGCCAGGCGCCGCGCAACAGCACGACGTCGAGGTCGCCGTCGTTGTCGAAGTCGGCCTGGAACATGTTGATGCCGCTCGTGATGCCCTCGAGGTTGGCCTCCTTCGTGCGCTCGGTGAAGGTGCCGTCGCCGTTGTTGCGGAAGTAGCGGAGCTGGCCGTCGGCGCTCCACAGCGACAACAGGATGTCGAGGTCGTCGTCGTTGTCGAAGTCGTCGATGATGACGCCGCCGAGCATCGCGAAGATGTCGAGACCGACCTTCGCCGCGACGTTGTCGAAGTGCGGTAACGGGATCGACGACTTCAGCGCGTCGATCGGCATCCGCGCGGCCTCGGGCACGCCGTCGGGCCACGTGCCGAGCGTCATGTGCGCGAGGTTGAGCAGCCAGCGCGCGCTCAGGTGCCAGTAGTCGTCGGGCGCGGTGTTCGCCATGACGAGTTCGAAGCACGGGATCGCCTGCGTCGAGCCGTCCTTCTTCGTGTGCAGCGCACCGTCGTGCAGCGGCAGGATGCAGCTCTCGGGCGTCGCCCGGGCGCAGCAGTTCTCGGTCTCGCCGAGCCGCATGTAGCCCATGCCGAGGAAGAACACGACCGAGTTGATCGCGCCGATGTCGCCGGCGATCTTGCCGTCGCGCATGCCGTCGCGCGTCGCCTTGAGGATCTCGATGCCGTCGCGGACGTTGCCGAGGCGAAGGTGCGCGAGCGCGGCGTCGAGCCGCAGTTTCCACGGCGCCTTGTCGCCCTGTTCGGCGAGCTGCCGCCAGAGTTCACGGGCGGTGCCGTCGCCGTGGTACTTGTGGTCGGTGCGGGCGCGCTCGGCGATCTCGCGCAGCGTGCGGACCATGCGATCGTGGCTGGCGCGTTCGGCGTCGGTGTCGGGCTTGCCCTGGGCGGGCGACGCGGCGGCGAACATCGCGGCCAGCGAGGTGACCAGCGCCAGATTGGCGAGCCGGCGCCTGGTCGAGGAATGGAACTTGGCGAGCATTGCGTTCTCCCATCGCGGCCATGGCCCGGACTGCGGGACCAGGTCGCGAACCCTTGATACCAGGAAGCGGCGGGGATTGCGCGCCACCGGTCTCAGGAGCGTGGCAGGTGACGACGCACGAGATCGTCGAGCTGACCGCGCGAGATCGGCTTCGAGGCGTAGTCGTCGAAGCCGGCGGCCAGGCAGCGGTCGCGATCGTGCTCGGTCGCGTGGGCCGTCAGTGCGACGATCGGCAGCTCGTGACCTTCGCGGCGCATGCGCTCGGCGGCGGCGTGGCCGTCGAGGACGGGCATCTGCACGTCCATCAGCACGAGGTCGAACGGTGCGGCCGTCGTCGCCGCAGCGGCAAGTGCCTTGCAGGCGAGCTCGCCGTTCTCGGCCGTGGTGACCTCGAGCCCGGCCTTCTTCAGCACGGCACCCAGCAGCCGTCGGTTGTCGGGCGCGTCGTCGACCAGCAGGACACGCCCCGACATGCCTGGCCTGGCACCTGCGGAGTCGGCAGGGCCGACGCCTGGGGCCGCCGTCGGTCGGTGGTCGAGGCTCGCCGGCGCCGGCAGGACGAGCCGCACTTCGGTGCCGCGGCCGGGTTCGCTGGTGAGCGAGAGTTCGCCGCCGAGCGATCGGGTAAGACCATGGCTGATCGCCAGTCCGAGGCCGGTGCCACCGTACCGGCGCGTCATCGACGGGTCACCCTGGGTGAACGGCGTGAACAGACTCGCCAGGCGGTCGGCGGGGATGCCGATGCCGGTGTCGCGGACGACGATGGCGAGCCGGCGC
>CAYMRG010000207.1:0-6727 GCA_964392555.1 uncultured candidatus Brocadiaceae bacterium | reverse complement strand
ACCCTCGCCGACGGCCTCGACGTGGACCACGACGCGACCGTGCTCGGTGAACTTGATCGCGTTGCCGACCAGGTTCATCACGACCTGCCTGAGCCGCAGCGGGTCCGTGTTCACGACCAGCGGCGCATCCGCCGCGGCGGTGTACTGCAGCTCGAGCTGCTTGCTCGTCGCCGCGGGGCGCATCGCTGCGAGCAGCTCGCGGAACAGCGGTGCGACCGCGACGTCCAGAGGTTCGAGCGCGAGTTCGCCGGCCTGCAGCTTCGAGAAGTCGAGGACCTGGTTGACCAGGCAGAGCAGGTGGTGGGCGTTGCGCTGGATGGCCTCGAGGGCGACCGCCTGTTCGCCGGCCAGCGCGGGTGACAGCAGCTCGGCGCCGGTGAGGATCGCGCTGAGCGGCGTGCGGATCTCGTGGCTGGTGTTGGCGATGAACTCGTCCTTGAGGCGATCGAGGTCGCGCAGCCGTTCGTTCTGACAGGTCAGCGATTCGTACGAGGCGGCCAGGTTGCCGCGCATGTCCTCGAGCGTCGTGGCGAGGCGATGCAGCTGCCCGCTGCCGATCGCCGGCACCGGCGCGGCGAGATCGCCTTCGCCGATGCGACGCACGGCGCGGTCGAGGCGATGCAGCGGCACGCCGAGCCAGCGGTGCAGCAGGATCGCCATGATCGCGGCGATCAGGCCGAACGAGGCGAGGTTCTGCACGACCAACACCAGCGTCCGTTCCTCGAGCATCCGCTGCCAGGGCGACACGACCAGGCCGATGCGGCAGCGGCCGAGCTTGCGGCCGTCGGGGCGCAGCAGCACGGGGGCGCTGAATTCGCGCACGTCGCTGCGGCCGACCGCCTGCGGCGTCGGTGCGTTGCGCAGGTTGAGCACCTTGCCGTCGGCGCGCTCGATCGCGACGTAGGCGACCCGGACGCCCTTCTGCGCCAGCACCTGGTCGACCATGACCTCGAGCGCACGGACGTCGTCGACCACGATCTCGTCGTCGCAGCTGAACGCGAGCGTGTCGGCCAGCGTCGTGCCGATGCCGTCGATCTGCTCCTCGAGGAGCAGCACCGCGGCGCGGTAGCGGTTCCAGGTGAGGGTCGCGGTGCACAGCACGGACAGGCCGATCACCACGCTGACGAGACGCAGCGACAGGCGGTCGCGCCAGACCCGGCCGGCAGCGGCGATCCCCCGACCGACGTTCATCTCATTCCTTCGCCGGCTGCGCCGCAGGCGCGGTGAAGGCAACCGACTTCGCCATCGCGGCGCGCACCATCGCGAAGTCCTCGGCGTGGGCGGGGACGATCGCCGAGATCTTCAGCGCCTTGAGCGCCTTGGCGTCGTCGAGGCCCAGCATCGCCTGGCGCAGCTGGGTCACCAGCGTGGCGTCGAGGCCGGCGCGGGCGACCCACGGCTTGCCGACGTTGTCGAAGGTGGCGATGGGCCGCAGCTGGCCCTTGACGTTGAGGTTCTCGAGGATCGAGAGGTGCAGAGCGCCGGCGTCGTAGTCGCCGAGTTCGACCGCCTTGAAGACGCGGTCGTGGCGCTCGAGGAACTGGAAGCGCGTCAGGTCCCGCGCGTAGACGCCCGCGGCGACGAGCTGCGCCTGCGCCAGGTAGCGACCGATCGTCGAGTTCTCGTCGCCGAAGGCGAACGACTTGCCGGCGAGGTCGGCGAGCGTGCGGATCGGGCTGTCCTTGGCGACGACGATCACGCCGACGCCCTTCGAGCCCTTGGTCGCGTCCTCTTCCTCGACGGCCAGGAGCTTGATGTCGTGGTTGCGCTGCTCGGCGGTGACGAACGACGCCGGGCCGAGCCGCACGAAGTCGACCTTGCCGGCGACGAAGTCGTCGATGCACTCGTCGTAGGTCTTGTAGACCTTGACCTCGATCGCGACCGCTCCGCCGCGCGCCGTGGTCAAGGCCTTGGCCAGCGCGTCGGTCACCGGCAGGAAGTCGCGGTAGACCTCGGTCGGGCGCTTGAACGAGTAGACGCCGAACGTCAGCGTCGTCGCCGGCGATTGCGCCGGTGACGCGGCGACGATCGCCAGCGCGGCCGCCGCGGCAGCCAGGTGGAAAGGAACGACTCGTGGCATACGCACTCCTCCGGGATTCGGAGGGTTCATCGACGAATCGTCCCGCGATCGGGAGGTTCGGTTCGGGACTGCCCCGACGGGCCGGCGCCAAGGGCGGCTTCACCGCCGGGAAATGTGTCTCACGCCGTGTCGCCGAGGCACTCCACGCAGCCGTCGCGGTGCAGGCGGACCCGTTGGCCGTCGCGCAGACGCAGCGTCGCGCCCGTCAGGCCGACGATCGCCGGCAGGTTGTGCTCACGCGCCTGGATCGCCGCGTGCGACAGCCAGCCGCCGACCTCGCTGACCAGGCCGCCGGCGATGCGGAAGGCCGGCAGCCAGCACGGGTCGGTGTGGCGAACGACCAGGATCTCGCCGTCGCCGAGCGCGCCGAGGTCGGTCGGCGAATGCAGCACGCGCACCGTGCCGACGACGTCGCGATCGCCGGCGACGCGGATGCCGCGCAGGCCGTCGGGGGCGAGCGCCGGCAGCGGCTGCTGTTCGCCGAGCGTCTCGAGCATGGCCGGCGTCACGCTGTCGGGGACCGGCACCTCGCGCAGCCAGGCGAGGTGCTGGCGGCGTTCGCGCGCGAGGTCGGCCGCGGTCGCCGCGAACGTCTCATCCGGCAGCCGGTCGACCTCGGCCGGCGTCAGGTGGAAGACCAGGTCGCCGAGCGCATGGCGTTCGCCGAGCGCCAGCAGCACGCGGCGCAGGAACGCGAGATCGCGCGTGGCCGCGTGCTTGGCCTCCTCCTTCAGCTCCTGGAAGCGGCGGGCGCGGCGAACCTCGACGCGCAGCAGGCGGCCTTGCAGGCGCAGGTCGTCGGCGCCGTCGGGTGTCTGGCCAGCGCCGTCGCCCGTTCGGCTCGGCCCGCCGTCGCCCGCGCGCGCCGGCCGCTCGGCGCCGGCCATCGCGGCCACCGTCTGCGGCGCCTCGGCGAAGCGCGGTTCGGCGAGTTCGAAGTCGTGCGGCGCGCGGTGGCCGAACGCCGCGACGAAGCCCGCCGTGCGCTCGGTCACCGTGCCGTCGCCGGCCAGCCGCGCGAACGCATCCTGCACGACGGTGCGCACACCGCGCCCCAGCATCGCCGACGGATCGCGGCCGGCGCGTTCGAGGCGTCGGCGCGCCGCGGCGAAGTAGGCCTCGGCGGCGAGGTTGATCACCTCGGACTCGACGTAGGAACCGTGCACGAAGTCCTGGCGGGTTCTGGTGCACAGGTCGTGCAGATCGGCGGTCGACAGCCGCGCCAGATCGATCGCGTCGCGCAGGCGCGCGGCGCGCTGGTGGGTCGGCAGGAAGTCGCGGACGAGGGCCTCCTCGAGGCGTTGCGACTGCAGGCCGAGGCGGAAGCCGCCCGCGGCGGTGCTGCGCACGCGCGTCGCGGCGACGCGTGTGTCGACCTGGCAGCGGCCGAACACGAACTGCAGGTACGGCGGGTCGTCGTCGGTCGCGGCGAACTGCACGCCGAGGCGACGGCAGGCGAGGTCGACGCTGCCGCCCGGCGCCCAGATCTCCTGCATCAGGGCCATGCTGTAGGGGGTTGGCTCCGGCAGCAGCGCCGCGTAGTCGCCGGCGACGAACGCCGGCTCGTCGGCGGGTCGGTCGCCGACCAGCGCCAGCAGGCGCGCGCGTTCGCGTTCGCGGACCGCGACCGGATCGCTGCCGTCGCCGGCGCGGCGCGTGACGTGGCGCGACTGCAGCAGCAGCACGCGGCCGCCCACGGCCGCCCATTCGACGTCCTGCGGCGCGCCGAAGCGGCGTTCGAGCGCGCGGCCCAGTTCGACCAGCGGGCGAACGTCGATCGGCGCGGGTTCGCCGGCCGCGACCGCGCCCGTGACCCGGCCGACGCGGTGTTCGGTCGGCGTCGCCGTGCCGCTGACGAGGCCCTCGCCGAGGCCCGCCACGGCTTCGATCAGCACGCGTCCGGCGTGGGCCGGATCCTCGGTGAACATGACGCCCGCATACTCGGCCGGGACCATCGCCTGGACGACGACGCCGCCGGGACGGCCGGCGTAGGAGGTGCGCACGGCGGCGATCGCCGCCGCCAGGCCGGCCCGATCGACCTCGAGCAGCGTGCGGAATTCGCCGGCGAAGCTCTGGTGTTCGCCGTCTTCGCCGATCGCCGAGCTGCGCACGGCGACGTGCGTGCAGCGCAGTCTGGTGAACGCGCGGTCGAGTTCGGCCGCGGTCGGTTCATGGCCGTGCGGCACGACGAAGCCATCCGGCACGTCGTGGCCGTCACGGATCAGCTCGCCGAGCCGGCGCGCCTTGCCGCCCAGGCGGGCGTGGCCTGCGGCCAGCGCGAGCGGCACGAGGCCGGATGGCAGCGCCGCCGGGCCCCGCTCGCGCAGCCGCATGCGGACCCACAGGTTCTGCACCACCAGCGCGCCGAAGCTGACGATCAGGTAGAGCTGCACGCCGGCACGGCACGTGGCCATCAGCCAGGCGATGCCGGCGACGAACAGGAAACCGACCCAGCGTCCGACCGGTCGGCCGGCGACCTGCATGGCGACGATCGCCGCGAGCAGGGCGGTCGCGATCGCCGGCAGCACGTAGCTCGGATCCGGCGCCTCGATCGGCGCCCACAGCACGGTCGCGGTGCTGGTCGACGAGGCGCGGTCGATCGCCGCGAACAGCAGCGTGAAGGCGATCAGGATCACCAGCGTGCCGACCAGGTTGCGGAACGGCGTGATCGCGTGCTGGCGCAGCAGCGCCAGCGTCACGCGCTGCTGGCGCACGCGGTCGCCGCCGCTGCGTTGCCGCACGGCGGCGAGCTGTGGCTGGAGGTTGCGCTGCACGATCCCGTCGCGTTCCGCCTTGCTGGCCAGCGGCAGCAGCAGCAGCCGCAGCAGCAGCGCCGCGATCACGATCGCCAGCGGCAGGCTGCCGGTCCAGGTCGCGAGCCGTTCGACGCCGGTCCGCGCGAGCTTGCGCGCGCTGCCGAACAGCGTGCGTTCGTTCAGCTCGGCGTTCCAGCGGGCGACCCAGGCCTTCTCCTGCGCCGGCAGCGCGAACTCGTGCGGCAGCGTGTAGCGGCCGCGGAAGGTGTAGCCGAGACGGCTCGTGCGCAGGCCGAGGATCAGCGCGTAGAACGAACTGCGCTTGTCGTAGCACGGCACGACGATCGGCCGCTTCGGCAGCGCGGCCAGCGCTTCGGCCAGCTCCGCCGAGCGCAGCTTGCGCACCGGCACGTTGACGGCGCCGGGCAGGTGGCCCTGCTCGAAGTCGCCCGGGTAGCGGACATCGACGAACAGGACGTCGTCGGCGCGGTACATCGCCTCGATCTGCGCCGTGCTCAGCAACGTTTCCTTGTTCGCGAAGTCGGGGATCGCGCGCAGGTCGCTGCGTTCGGCCGCGCTGAGTCCATCGATCGGCCGTTCCTCCGCGACCCACTTCTCGTAGCCGCCGATCAGGAACTTGGTCGCGATGCCCTGCTCGGCGAAGAAGTCGCTGAGCTCGGAGCTGCGGTTGCCGGATTCGCACAGCAGGACCGTTTCCTTGCCCGGCACGATCAGTCCGCTGCGGTCCGCCTGCAGGTCGGGGTAACGCCGAGCCCAGGTGCCGGCGATGCGGCCGACCTCGACCTCTTCGGGTTCGCGCACGTCGATCAGGTTGAGCGGCCGGGACTCGGCCAGGCCGCGCACCAGATCCTCGGTCGACAGGCCGCGCGGATGCTGCAGCTGGCCGCTGTACGACAGCGTCTTCAGCGACACGTCGCCGACCTGCTTGCCCGCTTCGGTCGACGATCGCACGAGGTTCGCCCGCAGCCGGCGGTTCTCGCTGTCCACCGCCGCGAGGTGGTAGAGCAGGAACGCTACGCTGACGCCGACCAGCAGTACGCAGACGACGGCAAACGGCCAGCGCGAGGCTGGCGCGGCGAGCCCGGCCGGCCGGTGGTTACGACGGGAGAACCAGCCCCCTCCGACACACAGCGCGAGGAGTCCGAGAACCTGCGCGGCGCTGGCGAACAGGTTCATGAGCACGTCGGGGGACGGGATGGCGAACATTGGCCTCAGGTGCAGGTGAACCTTCGGTGAAGGCCGCCTGTCCCTGCGGCATCCTGTGCTGGTTCAGGTTCATGGGTCGTGACACGGAGAACGAGTCGCGGAGCCGGCGTGCGGTTCGACCGGAGCGGAGTCGCTGGTCTCCAGGTACAGCACGGGACCTAGGCCCTGCGGAATGAGTCTCGGTTGGCGCTCACCTGGGAAGCTGCACGCCTGGCGCGCGCCAGGGTCGCCGTTCTGGCCGGGCAGGTCAAGGGCTGTCGGCGGCGACCAGCGCACTGCCACACAGCGCGGTGACCGAGAGCCCGCCGTGGCGCGTCGTGAACGCGGCCTGCAGCGGCAGCGCGCTGCGGCGCGCGAGCCGCACGTCGTGCGCCAGGATCGCCGCGCGCCAGCCGGGGCCGAGCGCGGCGATGCCGTGCCCGAGCTTTTGGTAGAGCGGAACGAGATCGCGGTTGCCGGCGACGCGCCGCCCGAACGGCGGGTTCGTCGCGACCACGCCTGGACCGGGGCCGGCGGCCGCCAGCGCCTCGGTGAACGAGCAGTTGGCGAAGGAGATGGCCCCGGCGACCCCGGCGCGTTCGGCGTTGGCGCGCGCGTCGGCCACGGCGCCGGCGTCCCGGTCGCTGGCCAGGATCGGCGCCGCGCCGGCGGGGGCCGTCGCGGG
>CAYMRG010000206.1:0-8606 GCA_964392555.1 uncultured candidatus Brocadiaceae bacterium | reverse complement strand
CCATGGTGGCGAGGCGCTTGGGATCGATGTCATGCGCCGGCAGCGCCTTGATCTTGCAGTTGCCGACCGCGAGTTCCATGCCGCCGTCCGGGATCGACACGATGCGGCTGCTGTAGTCCTTTCCGGTCGTGAAGTGCGCGACGAAGCGCGACCACAGCGTCGACACCGCGACCTTGCAGTCGGTCGCGATGAACCACTTGTTGACCGACGCGATGATGTCCGGGTCGGCGTGCGAGGCGACTTCGACGGGAAGTACGGCTGCATCGCCATCAGCAGGCCGTTGTAGGTCATCTGGCCACCCGGATCGATCAGCGCGCCATGGCGGTTGTCGACGACCAGGAATTGGTTGGCCTGGACCGCGTGCGACGCGTCGTCGCCGACGAGGTCGTAGAAGGCCAGGCAGACGTGGTTGTCCTTCTTGAACAGTTCGACTGGCATGCAGAGTGTCCTCGTGTGAACCCGCGCAGGCGGTGCCTGACTCTTCGGACGACGCCTTCACGAAGCTGAATACCGTTGCAGCTGCGGAACGCGCGCCGCCATCGGCGCATGGGATACTGTGCGTAGTGGACTCGCCGCAGTCGCCTACTTCTGCGTCACGGCGGCCTGCGCCGTCGCCTGGCTGAGGAACAGCACCGCGAAGCAGGTCGCATCGAGCACCAGGCTGCCCGACGCCTCGGGGCGGAACGAGCCGTTCGCCTGCTGCTGCGCGAGCAGCTGCAGCGCACCTTCGTAGTACCAGTCGCGCCCCTGCAGCAGTGCCACGCCGCCCAGCGCACACGACCGTTCGAGGCCGTAGAGCCAGTAGTACCAGTGCCGATCGGCACGTTCGGCGAAGCCCGGGTTGGCGCGCAGCGTGAACTCGCTGGCCAGCCAGGCGAACGCGTCGTGCACGGCGTCGTCCATCTGCGCGTCGAGCGCGCGATCGACCTTGCCCTGCGCGGCCATGCCGAGGCGCGCCAGCACGAGCCCGCTGATGCCGGCGCACGTCATCGAGCCGAACGGCGGCTCGTCGCGTTCCTGGTAGGCGAAGCCGCGCGGCCGCGCCCGCCGGACCGCGACCCGCAGCGGATCGTCGGTGCCCTCGATCGTGTGCAGGTCGCCGGGGCTCGCCAGCCGCAACCCCAGCCCACCCGCGCCCTCGCCCTGCACCGCGAGCAGATGCCGCCCCGCCGCGGCGAACGCGCCCTCGGGCACGTCGAGGCCGAGCTGGCGGGCGGCGTGCAGGCCGAGCAGGCCGTACTGCTGCAGCGACGTGTCGTAGCGCGGTCCGGCCGTGTAATTGAAACGCAGCAGGTCGCGGCGATCGACCCGCGGGTCGACGTTCTGCAGCAGCTCGCCGAGCACCTTCGCCGCCGCCTTGCGATCGGCCTCGTCGCGGCCGCCGCGCGCGGCGAACGCCATCAGCGCCGTCGCCAGCGAGTAGCTGTCGTCGGGCTTGCGCCGGCGCAATTCGGCGAAGCCGCGCGTCAGCACCGGATCGTCGGCCGCGGTGTGGCCATGCACCAGCGTCAGCAGACCGAGCGCCAGCCGGCCGCTGCCGTAGTTGCGGTCGTCGCCATTGCGTTCGCCGAGGAACGAACGCGCCTCGCCGAGCGCCTCGCGCACCCAGCCGACGCCGCCGGCGATCGCCGCCGCGACGCGCTTGCGGAAGTCGGCATCGCGGTTGTCGCGAACGGCGACGAACTGCCAATCGTCGGCGACGACCAGCCGGCGGCAGACCTTCGGCGCCTCGACCACGACCAGATCGGCCCGACCGCGCCAGGCGGTGACCAGCCCGGTCGCGGCATCGACGTGGCGCTCGAGTTCGACCGTGCCGTCGGCGTCGGCGACGCAGAACACGCGCAGTCGTTCGGCCGCACCGCGCGGCTCGCCGGCGAGCGCCGCCGGCGGCCGGGCCGACAGCGTCGCCCGCAGCGTCTGCCCGCCGTCGGCCCCCGGCCGCGACCAGGAGCCGCGGATCGTCACGTCGCCGAACGGCACGAGCCGCGGGCAGTGCAGCGTGCCAGCGGTCCCGCTCAGGTCGCACGCCAATGCACGCAGCGCGTCGCGCAGGTCGCGCACCGGCGTGGCCAGCGCACGCCGCGCGGCGTCGAGTTCGCCGTCGCACACCCACGGTGCCGGCGCCAGCCGATGCAAGTACTTGTCCGGCAGCTTGCCGTCGACCGCCAGCGCCTTCGCCGCGGTCGACGTCTTCGCCTCGCCGCTGGCGGCGCCTTGCCAGGTCCGGCGGTACTCGACCGCGCCGCGCTCGGGAATGCGCCAGGTCACGGCCTGGGCCGGCAGCGTCGCCGCCAGCAGGAGCCCGATCGCCCGATGGATGCTGTTCGTCATGCCCAGAAGTGGGGTGACGGGGGCAACCCTTGCGGCGCGACCCCGGCCCGGGTCCGATGGCCCCACCGTGCCCTACAGCGACTTCGAACGCCGGCTGCTCGCGACCTACTTCTCGGTCACGGACGGCCCCGACCACGCCGACGTCTACCTCGTGCGCAACCTGCCGCAGGAAGTGGCCGCCACGCTCAACGGCGTCTACTCGCGGTCGAGCAAGTCGATGCGCGACCAGTTCCTCGACCGGCTGCGGCAGGGCCTCGAAGCCCAGGGCAAGCGGCTCGAGGACCTGCCGCTCGGCAAGGCCGACGACGTGCTGTCGGCCGTGATGGCGGACAAGTCGGGCCAGTTCCTGAAGACCTACGCGATCGACCACGGCCACAACTCGCTGCGCGAAGGCTCCGTCGTCCACCTCGCGGTCGAGCGGGTGTCGCAGCTCGTGACGCGGTTCGTCCAGCGCGAGCGGCGCTGCAGCTTCGAGGAATCGTCGACGCGTTACATCTCGTTCGGTGCGGAGACACACTGGCGTGATCCCGACGTGATGGCGGCCGGCGGCGAGCTCGCGGCCGGCTACGACGCGGTATTGCGCGAGACCTTCGCGCTCTACACCAGCGCGACCGAGCGCCTGCTCGCGCACCTGCAGCGCGTCCGGCCGCTGCAGACCAGCGAGAAGGAAGGGCCGTGGCTGCGCACGTTGAAGGCCGAGGCGTTCGACGCCGCGCGCTACCTGCTGACGCCCGCGATCTTCACCAAATGGGGCATGGTGGTCGACGCGCGCACGCTCGCCGACGTCGTCACCGAGCTGCAGAGCCACCCGCTCGCCGAGTTCCGGCTGGTCGGCGAACGCATGCAGCGCGAGGCCGAGACCGCACTGCCGACGCTGCTGCGCCACGCGCGCGCCAACGCGTTTGCACAAGCCGTGCGCGCCGCGCTGCCGGCCCTGGTGCAGGACCTCGGCGTCGCCGACGTCGCCCGCACGCAAGGGCCCGCGAACGGCCATACGTCGCTGCTCGACCACGACCCCAAGCTCGACGACAAGCTGCTCGCGTCGCTGCTCTACGAACACAGCGAGCTGCCGTTCGCCGCGCTGCTGGCGCGCGTCGCCGCGCTGACGGCGGGCCAGCGCCAGGAGCTGCTGCAGCGGTTGATGGCCGCGCGCGGCCCGCACGACGCGTGGCCGCAGGCGCTCGAGGGCGCGTTCCCGTTCGAGTTCGAGACCGTGCTCGACTTCGGCGCCTACCGCGACATCGGCCGCCATCGCAAGGGCTTCCAGCAGCAGCAGCGGCTGACCACCGCGCACGGCTTCGCCGTGCCGCCGCTGCTCCGCGAGGCAGGCCTCGACGGCGAATACACCGCCGTGCTCGAACGCGCCGCCGCGCACCAGCAGCGCATCGCCGCGCGCTTCCCCGACGCCGCCGGCTACGTCACGCCGTTCGCGTTCCTGCAGCGCGTTCGCCTCAGCTTCGACCCGCGCCAGGTTGCCTACTTCATCGAGCTGCGCAGCGGCCCCGAAGGCCACTTCTCCTACCGCCAGGTGGCGCTCGACATGCTCGCGCACGTGCGCGCCGTCTCGCCGCTGTTCGCGCAGTTCATCCGCGCCAAGGAAGGCGGCGCGTTCCTCGGCCGCCTCGACAGCGAGATGACCGCCGACGAGCGGCGGCGGAGACGCATGCAGGCCGCCGGCGACGCCTGACCGAGCGCGCCGCTTTCGCCGTCCTGCGGCGTCGGGCGACCCGAAGCGTGCTCGGCGGGGCGAAGGCCCCGCCTCCGCGCGGCTTCGGGTCGCCCTCCTTGCAGGACGACGAAATCGGCGCGCTCGGGTCAAGCGCTCGGCGTTCGCTGCTTTGCGAGCGATTGGACTCACCTCAGCGCGCTCGGCCGCGGTGGTGCGGTAGTTGGTAGTGCGGTAGTGGTAGGCGGTGCGCGGGCTAGCGCATCGCGATGTCGCAGGGGTTCGCGGCGGCTCCGGTCGGCGCCCACGGCCCGTCCCAGACGAAGGCGGTCGCCGTCAGGTGGAACCCGACCAGCGCGCTGGGCAGCGGCGCGATCGACGTCAGGTCGAGGGTCGCGGTCGCGTCGCCGTTGCCGTCGAGGAAGCCGAGGAAGCCGCTGAAGAACGCGGTCGGCGCCGAGCCGGCCGACGTCAGCACGAGCCAGTCGAGGTCGATCGGCAGGTCCTCGCCGAGGTAGGGAGTGACCGGCCGTTGGCCGCTGAGGCCGACCGTGGCAAAGTACGGGTAGCCATCGCGGGCCACGCCGCCGCGCAGGAACAGCGTCACCGGCGTCGGCGCGACCACGTCGAGCCAGGTCGATGTCGTCGCGAGCTTGGGGCGGACCGGCTCGAGCGGCAGGTCGAGCCACGAGCCATTGGTCGAGTCACCGTGCTGGATCTCGACCGCGAAGTCGTGGAACAGCGGCGCGACCTCGAGCGAATGCGGCATCGGATCCTCGCGCAGCCACATCGTGCGCACGCGCAGGCGGATCGTGGATCCGGCAGGGATGCGCGCGGCGATCGGCGGCAGGACGAGGTCGTGCTCCTCGGCAACGCCGACCGTGCTGTTCAGCGAGCCGATGCCCTGGCTGGTCAGCATGACGCCCTCGGCGCCGGGGCCCGGCGGCTCGACGGTCAACAACGCGGCGAGCTGCCATTCGGCATGGTCGGGCACGACGCGCAGGTGCAGGCGCGGCGGCGCAGCGATCTGCACCTCGCTCGGGACGATCAGGGTGTAGATCATCTCGCTGACCGGGCACACCGACTGGACGTACTGGAAGTCGCGGACCGTCGGATCGTTGAGGTAGTCGGCCGGCGTGAAGTTCGTCACGGTCGGGTCGATCACCTGCGCGATCGTCACCGGCGGCTGCGCCGTCGTCGGCTCGACCTCGTCGAGATGGAGGTCGCCGTAGAGGTAGTAGCGCGGCGCGCTGACCGGCTGCAGCGGATCGTCGCCGTGGTGACGGCTCCAGGCCGTCGTCGGGTCGTCGCGGACGACGCGTTCGAGCGGCAGCTCGGCCAGCACGAACGGCGACTCCAGCTCGACCTCGTTGGGTTCGTCCCACAGCCAGCGCCGCAGCCAACGGATAGTCAGGCTGTCGCGGAACTCGCGTTCGGCGTGGTTGAGCGGCGCATTGTGGCCGATCGTGCTGAGGATCGCGCGGTGCGGCGCGGCCATCGTCGCGAGCACGCGCAGGCTCGACAGCGGGCTGTCGATCGAGTCGTGGTAGGCGTGCGAATACAGCACCTTCGTGCCGGTCGTCGCCAGCAGCGCGGCGAGACTGCGACCGTCGTTCGTCAACGTCGTCGCCAGCCCCTGCGGATCCTGCGCGAGGAAAGCGTTGCGGCAGGTCTGCACGAACGTCTGGTCGAACGGCACGCCGGTGTAGCTGCCGGACAGCGCCTCGATGAACCACGAACCGAACAGCGTGCCGCCGCGCACCCAGTCCTCGACCGGATCGGCGGCGTAGTCGCTGGCGACGACGCAGGCGATCGTCGGGAACAGCGTCGTCGGCCGATCCGGCGCATCGATCGTCTGCCCCGACAGCGCCGCGGCGAACCACGCATGTGCGCCGCCCTGGCTGCTGCCGACCACCGCGATGCGCTGGCCGTCGACGAGGCCGGCGTAGCCGGGTTCGTTGAGCACGAACTGGATCTGCTCGGCGAGGTCGACGCGTTCGATCGGCCCCCACAGCGTCGAGCCGACGTGCGGCAGCGTCTGGTTGCCCGGGATGTTGGCGGCGGCACCGTGGCCGCGCACGTCGTAGTCCCAGACGACGAACCCCTGGCTCGCGACGGTCGTCTGGAAGGCGAGGTCGTTGCCGCGGTTCTGCCCCAGCGGGTGAACGAACACGACCAGCGGCCAGCCGCACGTCGGCGGCGTCACGTCGGGTTTGATCATCGAGCCGACGGTCTGGTAGGTGTCCGAGTAGGTCACCGGCACGAACAGATCGACCAGCGTCGCGAAGCCGCCGGGGGGAACCGTGGGCGGCGCACAGACCTGGGCTTGGACGTGCGCAGCAAGGGTCACGACCGCTGCGAGGACAGCGTTGGGAGCCAGGCGGAGTGGAGCCATGGGGACGAGGTGGTCGGCAGCATAGCGACCGGCCCCGTCAGGGCACGCAGGGCGGTCGCTTGCGCGCCGGACACGCGGTGCCGGACACGCAGCAAACCTGCCATGGCAGTGCGGAATGAGGTCCGGCACGTAGGCTCCCAAGGGTGCGGTCACTCCTCGGGATCCTCGTCGTCGGTCTCTCCTTCTCGGGCTGCGCGACGCCGGGCGAATCCGTTGACGCTGCGGCCAGGTTGGACGAGCGAGGCGAACTCGAACTGGCGCAGGGTCGGCTCGACGACGCCGAAGCGACGTTCCGGCGCGCCCTGGACCTCGACCCGGGCTTCGCGTCAGCACACGATGGGATCGCGATGGTGCGATTCCATCGCGGCGACGACGCCGGCGGCGTCGCGGCGCTACAGGCCGGCCTGCGCGTCGCCGACACCGGCGAGCGGCATCGGTTCGCACGCGTCCGGCTACTGGAGAACCTCGCCTGGGCGCAGTTGCTGCGCGGCGACGAGGCGGCAGCCTTGGCGACGATCGGCGCGAGCGTCGAAGCGCAGGGCCTCGCGGACCACGCGGCGACCGCGGCGGTGGAACACCTGGGCCGCGCGCGGTTGTTCGTGCACTTGGCACGCTGGCGCGACGCACTCGCCGAGACCGAGGCGGCGCACTGCGCCGGTGCACCCGACTACGCGGCGGCAGTCGCGTTCGCGATCGAAGCCAGCGTGTTCGCAGCCAGCGACGACCCAAGGCGGGCCGAGTCGGCGCTCGCCGAAGCGCGAGCCCGCATGCCCGATCACCCCGCCATCACCATCGCCAGCCTCGACATCGCGCTCGCGCGCAACGATTGGCTCGCGGTCACGACGCTGCTGCCGACCATCGACGAGGCCGACCCCTACGCCGGCGAAGCGGCGCGCGATCGCATCGCCCGCCGGCTGCTGACCACGGGCCGCGCTGCCGAGGCGCAACCATGGTTGGAACAGTTGCAGCATTGCTGGCTGCGCTCGGTCGGTTCGGCGCACCTGCGGCGCGAGGCGGAGCGCACCTCGGCGTCGGAGAAAGGCACCTGATCGTTCGCGGTAGAGTGAACCGACCCTGACGCTCACCACACTTCGCCGGCGCTTGCGGCCGACGCAGTCGCCTGCCAGAGCTGGCAGAGCCCGAGCAGCAGGCGGTGCTGCGCATCGACGCGCATCGCGCGCTCGGCGCCATGGGCCGCGAGCAGCCGTTCGACTGATTCGCGGTCCAAAAGCGGCAGGACCGGCGGTTCGAACACCGGCGTGCCATCGGCCCGCGTCCGCACGCGCGCCAGCACCAGGTGGCCGGGGCGCGCCTGCCAGCTCGTGCTGCGCTCGGCGATGAGCACGTCGCCGCTGCGCATGCGGTCGCGCAGACGCAGGCTCTGGCCCGGCGTCACTTCGCACACCTCGTAGAGCGACGGCGGGAACGCGGCCATCTGCGCGAGCAGCGCTCGCGCGTTCGGCGTCAGCCCGGGCGCGCCGCGGCGCAACAGCATCGCCGCCAGCGACGCATCGCCGCGCACCGGCAGCACCGTGTAGAGCATCTGCACGACCATCAGCCGGAAGTCGTCTTCGCAGCAGGCGAGCAATCGCGCCTGCGCGTCCTCGGGCAGCGGCACGACCAGCGCCGCGCCGTTGCGCCGCATCGCCGCCGCGAACTCGTCGCGCGCGCCGAACGCGCGCAGCGCCGTCAGCACGGCGTGCACCGCGGCGTCGTCGAACTCACCGCTGCCGATCGGGCTGCAGCAGGCGCGCAGCGCGCGGCCGCTGCTGCACGGGCACATCGGATCGAACGGGTCGGCGGCGGTCACCTCGCCATGATGCCACGACCTCATCGCCCGGACCCGCTACAACAGCGCGATGTCCGCCACCCCCACCCACGTCCGTTACGCCGCCACCGGTCCCGTGGCGACGATCACGCTCGACCGGCCCGAGGCGCGCAACGCCTATTCCGACGCGATGTGCGAGCAGCTCGTCGCGGCGCTCGCCGCGGCGGACCGCGATGCGGCGATCCGCTGCGCGATCCTGACCGGTGCCGGCAAGGCGTTCCACGCCGGCGGCGACGTCAAGGCGATGAAGGAGCGCTCGGGGATGTTCGCCGGCGACCCGGCCGAACTTCGCATGCGCTACCTGCAGGGCATCCAGGCGGTGCCGCGGCGGATCGCGGAGTTCGCCAAGCCGCTGCTGGCGGCGATCAACGGGCCGGCGATCGGCG
>CAYMRG010000205.1:0-8614 GCA_964392555.1 uncultured candidatus Brocadiaceae bacterium | reverse complement strand
CATCGACCTGCATCGAGAATCACCCGCTGCGCCATATATCGGACGCACTACACTAGCATGCCCCCGATGACCGACCACCACATCGAACTCGAGAGCAAGCTGGCGATGCTCGAACGCACCGTCGAGATGCTCAGCGGCGAGCTGATCGCCCAGCAGCGGCGGCTCGACGTCCTGCAGGCCCGCCTCGATGCGATGGTCGCGCAGCAGAAGCAGCAGCGGGCGGCCGAACCGATGGAACCGCACGACACCAGGCCGCCGCACTGGGGTGGGTGAGGCCGCGCGGGCGGCGCGTCATTCGGCGAGTGCCGCGACCAGCAGGTCGACCATCCGTCCGTAGCTGCGCGTGCCTTCGGCGTGGCCCGACGACCTGAGGTAGAGATCGTTGGTGCTCGTGGCGACGCGCGTCACCGCGCGCGCGGCGGGGCGTTCCTGCGCGCGCTGCCAGAAGCGATCGATCGCGAGCATGTCCTGCAGCGTCTTCGGCGTTCGGGCGAGCATTTTGACGACCGCGGGGTCGTCGCTGCCGGGCAGCCGGCGCAGGGCTTCGCGCACGTAGCGCGCGGCCTGCAGGTGGCACGCGTAGGCGAGGAGCGGCTGGTCGGCGCGCGAGCCGATCCACCAGGCGATGAAGTTCGCTTCGTCCTCGCGGGCGAAACCGCGCAGGTGCGCGACCTCGTGGCAGGCGGTGAACAGCTGCTGGATGCCGAAGATCTCGCCGTTGACGTGGGGTTCGCCGGTGAACGGTGAGTAGACGCCGGTGATCGACGCCATCGTCTGCAGCGGCGAGATCCAGGGCGTGCGCAGGACGGGCCGTGGGCCCGCGAGCACGGGCCAGCGCGCGCCCGCCGCGGCGTAGGCGTCACCGATCCAGGTCCGCCAGTCGGCTGGCAGCGGCGCTTCGGCATCGAGATCGGCCGGCCGCGCCGCCTCGGCGCGCTGCACCAGCACGTCGAGCGTGTGCAGCAGCGCCGCGCGCGTGAGCGGCCGCGGCGCGAGCCCGGCCAGTTCGCCGAACGGGCGCCGCGCGTGGTTGAGGCCCCACAGCAGCACGAACGCCGTGAACACCACCGCCGCGAAGGTGAGCACGGTGCTGAAGCCCCGTGCCAGTGTCCGGCCGAGCGCGCGACGGCGGCGGAGCACCGCGATCGCGCCGCGCGTGCCCTGCACGAGCGCCGCGCCGATCGCCGTCAGCAGCAGCGTCTCGCCGAGCGAGAACGGCAGCCAGCCCGACAGCGCGACCAACGCGCGCGCGATCGCCGGATAGACGCCTTCGGCATACCAGGTCTCGGTGCGCTCGGGGAACTGCGCCGCGATCAGCCAGAGACCGGCCGCGAGCAGCGCCGCGAGCAGCGACCACGCCGCGCGCCGCCAGCGCACCGGCGGCTGCCCTGCGTCGTTCGACGGCTGCGGTGGGCGGTCGGTCATCGCGCGAACGGTAGCGTACGGGCCACGCTTCGGCCCACCGGCGACCGCGCGCGTGCAGCACGAACGGATCCGCGCCGTCACGCCGTTGCCGGTGCGGCGCGTGCTGCTGAGCAACTACCACCAGGACCGCGCCGGCGGCACGGCCTACGGGCAGGACACCGGTGCGTCCGTGTTCGCGACCGCGCGGACGACGCGCAGTTCGAAGCCGGCGCGATCCGCATGCTCTACCTCGGTCCGTCGCACACCGAGGACGGGCTGTTCGTCTGGTTCCCCGAACAGCGCGCGCTCTACGGGCGGCTGCATCCTGAAGGAGCAGATCGGCAACCTCGACGGCGCCGACGTCGCAGCCTACCCGCGCACGCCGGCGCGGCCGAAGGCGCTCGCGCTGCCGTTCGATTGCATCGTCGCGGGCCAATGGCGCGCCGTGCACGGGCCCGAATGGACCGATACCTGCCTGCGGCTGCTCGCCGAGCACGAGGCGGCGCAGCCGGCGCGGCCGGCGGTCGGTGGCATGCACTGACGGGGCTGGGGGAGGGTCCGGGGGCTGGAGGGCGCGCAGGGTGGCCAATTCCTTGCACGGGCCATGCCGCCCCGCCACCTCGTCGCCTTCCTGCTCGCGATCGCGAGCCGCGTTCCCGCGCAGGGTCCGCTGCCGGACTTCCTCGGCATCGATTTCGGCGTCGCGGGCTACTTCGAGCCGACCGGCATCGCCGACGACGGCAGCGTGATCGTCGGCGGCTCCTACATCCTCGGCCAGGGCAACAAGGCGCGGCGCTGGCGCGAAGGCATCGGCTTCGACTACCCGGGGCCGAACGTCAACCCGAACATCGCGTCGTGGTGTTCGGGCGTGTCCGGCGACGGCAGCGTCGTCGCGGGTGGCAACGGCCACGCGGTGTTCGGCGATCTCGAGGGCTGGATGCGCTACGGCGCGAGCGTCGGCCACGTCGGTTCGCCGCCGGGTCACGACACCAGCGATTGCCTCGCGGTGTCGCACGATGGCGTCGTCACGGTCGGCTACGGCGGGCTGCAGAGCCATCCCAACCTGTTCGAAGCGGCGCGCTACACCGAAGTCGGCGGCTGGGTGAACCTCGGCTTCCTGCCCGGCGGCAACGATTCGAAGGCGACCGCGGTGTCGGCCGACGGTGCGGTGATCGCGGGCTGGTCCACCAGCAGCGCCAGCAGCGTCACGCCGGCGTGGCGGTGGACCGCGGCGACCGGCATGGTCTCGCTCGGCGTGCTGCCCGGCGGCGCGTGGTCCGAACCGACCTGCATGAGCGCCGACGGATCGGTGATCTACGGCCACGACGACCTCGTCGCGTGGCGCTGGACTGCGGCGACCGGCATCCAGCCGCTGTCGCCGCAGCTCGGCATCTCGCGGCTGCTGCCGACGGCGTGTTCGCCGGACGGCGAGGTCGTCGTCGGCGAGAAGGAGACCGTCAGCGGTCTGCAGGCCTTCGTCTGGGACGCGGCGCACGACGTCGTCGATCTGCGCGAACTGCTGCTCGCGCAGGGGCTGACGCAGCTCGGCAGCTGGTCGCTCGCCACCGCCGGCGCGATCGCCGGCAACGGGCCCTGGACGATCGCCGGCGGCGGCGACGACGGCATCGACAACCGCAGCTACCGCGTGCGGCTCGGTTCGCTCGATCCGGCGACGTTCGCCGGCTACGACACCTACGGCAGCGGTTGCGTCGGTTCGCTCGGCGCGCCGGCGCTGCAGGCGGCAGGCGGCTCGCTGCCCGTGCTGGGCGGCACGCTGGTGCTGCAGGTCGACAACCTGCCGCTCGACCTCGGCCTGCTCGCGCTCGGCTTGTCCGACACGCAGAGTGGTGCCGCGCCGCTGCCGTTCGATCTCTCGGTGGTCGGCATGACCGGCTGCGAACTGCTCGCCGACCCGGTCGTGCTCTACACGCTGCTCGGCACCGGCCATGCCGCGACCTGGACGTGGAACGTGCCGAGCGCGCCGGCCCTGGCGGGCACCGCGTTCTTCAACCAGGCGTTCGCCTTCGATCCGCCGGCCAATCCGTTCGGGCTGACGGCGAGCAACGGCGGCGCGGGGGTGCTGGGGCTGTAGCGCGGCCGGCGAGCGCGTTCACTTCGGCGCCGCGACGCGCGCGAACGCCTGCTGCCAGTCGGCGACGGGCAGGCGAACGATCTGGTCGCGGTCGGCCGGCAGCAAGGTGATGGGGGTGGGCAGGGCGAGGTCGTGGATCCCGCCCGGCCCGGCCAGGCGCACGGTGATCGCCAGCGGTTCGTCGGCGATCGGCAGCTCGGCGCGGCCGTCGATGAGTTCGGCGCCGCGCGCGCGGACGGCGACCAGCTCGCGGCGGTCGCCGGCGTGCCGCTGGCTGCGGTAGAGCCGTTCGGGGCCGAGCGGCGTCGCCATCGCCCACGCGCGCACCTCGGCCGGCAGGGGCGGCATGTCGGCGAACGTCACGCTCGCCCGCGGCCACGGCGTGAGCTGCACCGCGAGGCGATCGGCGGTGGCCGTCACGGTCGCGGGCTGGTAGCCACGGCAGGCGACGACGAACGTCGTCGCCGCGGGCGGCACGGCGATCGTGTCGCCGGCCCCGCAACCGATCCCGCGCCATTCGACGGCGTCCGCGGCGTTGCCGCCGGTGCCGAGCGGGAACACCGCGGCGAACGGCGCCTCGGGCGGCCCGCCGGCGGCGAACGTCAGCTCGACGGCCAGTGCGCGGCACGTGCCGTGCAGGTCGACGTCCGCCAGCCGTGGGTCGGGTTCGGCGGTCGGCGCGAGGACGTCGGCGATGCGGGCGAGCTCGTCGCCCAGTCCCGCGATCGTGAACACGACGTCGTAGCGACCCGGTGGCACGGCGAGCCAGCGCGCCTCGCCGCGCCCGGCGTCGGTGGCGATCAGCCCGCTGGTGCGCACCGGCGCGCGGTCGGCGGCGGGCTCGCTCGGTTGCAGCAGCACGGTGATGTCGTCGAGCGTCCCCGCCGGTGCACGGGCCGCGGCGCGCAGTTCACTGCCGAGTTCGACGTCGAGCACGACGTCGCGCGCACCGACCGCCACCTCGCGGCGGGCGAGCGGCCGTGTGCCGGCGCCGCGCACCTGCAGGAGCAGGCGCGTGGTGCGCGCTTCGCCCGAGCAGACGAACGAGCCGTCGTCGCGCAACTGGCAGGCGAAGTCCGGCGGCCCGAACGGCAGCTCGGCGCCGGCGTCGGCGGTCTCGAAGAGCTCGAGCCGCAGGTTGGCGCGCGGCGCGCCGCCGGTGTTCAGGTGGCCGGTGACCAGGACCGGTTCGGGCCGCAGGACGACGGTGCCGACGTCGCGCTGCCCCGAACTCGCGGGATCGACCGGCACGCGGGCCCGTAGGCGCGGCAACTCGGCGCCGCGCCGTTGCAGCTCGACCTCGCAGTAGTAGCCGTCGGACACGTCCTTCGGCGTGCCCGGGATCACGAACCGCGCCTCGCCGTCGGTGCGCACGTCGCTGCGCGCCGGCCAGCGATCGCCGTGTTCGATCGCCTGCAGCGCGACGTCCGCCAGCGGCTGGCCGTCGGCGTCGACGGCGCGGCCGGTCAGCACCGTCTGCGCCGCGTTCGGCGCCAGCACGATGCGGAGGACTTCGCCCGCGGTGGTCGGTCCGGCGAACATGGCGGTGAGCCCTGGTCCGTTCGCGCTGGTGCGACCGACATAGCGCTGGCCGATCGGCACCAGGTCGAACCGCGCCCAGCCGTCGTCGCCGATCGGCGCCGTGCGCGTGAACAGCATGGCGCGATCCACGGTCAGCTCGTTGGTCAGGAGGAGCTGGCCATGGCGCGGACAGGCCATGCCGCACGCTTCGCCGCGCAGCCACACCGTGCCGCACGCCGGCAGGTGCAACACGATCGGCTCGGCGGGTGGCGCATCGGCGGCGAACGGTGCCGCGACGTCGGCTGCGCCCGGCAGGTGCAGGCCGACCGTCCAGGCCACCGGCGCCGGTCGCTCGCGGTTGGTGAACCAGTCGCCGACGTTGCGCAGCACGGCGAGGCCCTGCGGGCCTTCGGTGTAGGTGAAGGCGCGATCCGGGAACAGGCGCCCGGCGAGATGCCCTGCGGCGTCGCGGCCGAGGACCTCCAGCGGCACCCCGGCGACCGGCTGGCCGGCGACGTCGAGCACCTGCACGCGCAGCAGGCGTTCGTCGCGCAGCCGCAGCACGTGGCCGCCGGCCGGCGGCAGCGCGCGGTGGTCGAAGCGCGCGTCGCCGTAGCGATCCCCGTGGCGCGCGACGACCAGCGTCGGCGCGTCGGCGGCGGCGATGGCGAACGCGACGCCGCCCGCGCCGTCGCTGGTCGCCGTGCGGCCGAACTGCTGCGCCAGCCGTTCGCGATCGCTGTGCAGCACCTCGGCGGTCGGCGTCCGTTCGTCGGCGATCGCCGCGACGACGCTGCCGTCGACCCAGCGCACGACGGCGCCGGCGACCGGCGCCCCGGTCGCGTCGTCGACGATACGCAGCGTGAGTCGAGCTCCCGTCGGCGCGGGGCCCGGCGCGTTCGCCGGTTCGTCGACCGCCGCCGGCGTGCGCGCGACCGCCACCGCCTCGGCTGGCGGCGGTGTTGCCGCGGCCGCTGGCGGCGACGCCGGCGGCGCCGGCGCCCGCACCACGCCGAACCAGACGACCGCGAGCGCCGCGGCGAGGACGGCGAAGCTGCTCCCGGCAATCCACGGCCACCTGGTCACGGTGCGCAGCGTAGCGCGGCGCCTGCGCCGGTTGACAGCCATGCCGTTCTGGGCATCCTGCACGGGGATGTGCGCCCGCCACCACCGCGAGCCTGCCGTTTCCGGAGAACGTTCATGAACACGATGGCAATGTTCTGCTTCTGCCTGATCACCGCGCCGGTGGCCGCGCAGAGCGTGCTGCTGGTGGGACCTGGCCAGACCTATGCCGACATCCAGTCGGCGATCCAGGCGGCCGTGCCGAACGACGTGGTCCTGATCGCGGCGGGCACCTATGCGCCGTTCACGCTCGACAAGCCGATCACGTTGCGCACCGCGGTGCCCGGTGCGGCGGTGTTCGTCGATGCGAGCCAGTGGGTCGCGGTGGCGTTGCCGAACACGGGCCGCGCGCTGATCGATGGGTTGCACTTCCTCGGCCACGTGGGTGTCTCCGCCCCGAGCGGCGCGAGCACGGGCGGTGCGCTGTCGCTGGTCGACGTCACGGTCGAGAGCGGCACGACCGTCACCGACGCCGACCTCGCGTTGACCAACTGCACCATGGTCGGGCCGGCGACGATCAACCTCGGCTACCCGGGTGTCGAACTGTTCGGCACCGCCCACCTCAGCGCCACCGGGAGCACGATCCACGGCGCCCACACGTCGTCCTTCCTCCTCGGCGGCGCCGCCGTCGACGTGGCCGACCAGGCGCAGGCCCACCTCAGCTCCTGCGTGCTGCTGGGCGGCGAGTCGCTTTCGCATTTCTCGGCGCTCGGCGCTCCCGGCCTGAACACCCGGATGCAGGGGCGCGCGTGGCTCGTCGACTGCGACGTCAGCGGCTCACTGGCCGCCGGCATCCCGCCGCAGTCGGCGATCAGGAACGTCTCGACCGAGCCGGTGCTGATCGAGCGCTGCACGCTGACCGCCGGCCAGTTTGCACCGGTGACGATCGGCGTCGTGCAGAGCCACCTGCTGCTCGGCATCGCGACGCCGAACACGGTGGTGAGCCCCGGTGGCGTCGTCCAGGTCGACTACCACACGCAGCCCGGCCTGTTCGTCGCGTCCCACGTCGGCTTCACGATCCAGGCGGCGGCGTCGCACCCGCTGCTCGCCGAACCCGAATGGGGCATGTTCGGCTCGTCGCTGTTCCTCGGCTTCCTGACGCCGGATCCGCAGGGCGTCGCGTCGCTGGTGGTGCCGGTGCCGAACCTGCCGGGCCTCGCGCACCTGCCGTTGTGGTTCAGCGGCTGGACGGCAGTCGGACTGCCGGTCGAAGTGGCGCCGCTGGCGAACGTGATCCTGCGGTGAGTCGCGCTACGGATTGACGAAGTGGTCGGTGCCGTTCGTCAACCAGATCGTGGCCGTCGTCGGGTCGATCGACGCACCCTGGTAGGTCAGGTAGAAACCGACGGCGCTCGGCTGGTTGGGGATCGTCAGGGCCGTGGTGCCCGTGCCGTTGGCGTCGCACAGGCCGGCGGACAGCACCAGGGCATTGGCCAGGCGGAACGTGCCCAGGAAGCCCGGGATCACCACGCCGCCCGGCAGGAACCCGGTGCCGATGCCGAGCGCCCACAGCGCGTTCGGGTCGCCGCGCAACGTGAAGTCGACCGAGCTGCCGAGCGCGTACTGCGTGCCCGTGGCGTTGGCGTCCGAACGGTTGTAGAGCGTCGGCGTGTTCTGCCAGACCAGTCGGAACGAGATCGGCTCGTCGTTCGACGTCGCCGTCGTCGCGGTCGACTGCCCTGAACCGGGTCCGCCGAACGTGTAGACCATCTGCGGCCGGTCGACGCGCGGCGGCGATGCGTTCTTGCTGGTGGTGACGAACGGGAACGACGACGAAGGCGCCTGCACGATCTTCTGGATGTCGAGCAGCAGCGCGCTGAAGCCGTCGTGCACGTACGGCGTCCTGAAGGCGATCGGCACCCAGGCGGTGGTCGAGTGCACGACCGACAGCGAGGTCGCCTGCAGCACCGTGGTCGGCGGCGCGACGACGTTGCTCGCAAACGTCATGCTCAGCGAACTCGCGGTCGTCGGCGAGGCCTCGATCGTCAGGCTCGCGTAATCGACGGTGCCGCCGACCAGGGCATTGAGCTCGATGCCGACCAGCAACGCGCCGGTCCCCGGCAGTTCGTCCGCGGGCACGAGGATCTGCGTCCGCGCTTCGGCGCCGGCACCGGTCGAGAACACGCCGAACGGCGAGAAGTTGCCGCCGCCGGCCAGCAGGCTGGTTTGCGGGTGCGCCGTGACGTTGGTCTGTTGGGCGAGGGCAGGAACCGCGGCCGCCATGGCCGCCGCGACGAGGCGGAGTGTGCGCATGCAGGATCGATCGGTGCCGGGCAGGGGCACAGCCCCGGCAGGATAGCGCCCAGCGCGGCGCGCGGGGGACCGTCGCCCCCGTACCGAAGCCGCCGACCGCAGCGACAGGTCAGCCCGAATGTCTCCCCAACTGCCACATCCGAGTGCGGCGAACGCACAACCTCGGCCCCGAGCGCGCCGATTTCGTCGTCCGGCAAGGAGGGCGACCCGAAGCCGCGCGGA
>CAYMRG010000204.1:6097-8619 GCA_964392555.1 uncultured candidatus Brocadiaceae bacterium | reverse complement strand
GAAGGTGGTGAGGCACCGCCCAGCGCACCTGGCCGCTTCGTCGGCGGTCGCCCGGGCGGCGAACGGCGCGGCCCGCGCGCGCCGGGCGAGGGCGACGACCGGCCGCGCCGCGGCCCGGGCGGCCCCGGTGGCGATCGCGGCCCACGGCCGGATCGCGGCGATCGGGGCTTTGGCGGCCGCGATTTTGGTGGCCGCGATTTCGGCGGAAGGGGCGGCGAACGTGGGCCGCGCGGCCCGCGCGAGCAGCGCGTCTACACCGTCGAGCCGGCCAAGGAGGTCGTCGAAGCGCGGTCGCACAAGGGCGAAGTCACGTCGCTTGCCAGCCTGCGGTCGCTGTTCGGCGGTGGCAAGCCGGTGAACCCGCCGGCCAACCCCGAGCCGGCCAAGGACACCCCGCCGGCGGGCGAAGAATCGAAGTAGCCCGCGTGGCCGAGATCCTCGTCGTCGACCGGACCGCCTTCTTCGGCGGGGACTGGCCCCAGGGTTTCGTTCCGGTCGGCGCGGCCGAACGGTCTGCGTTCCTGACCGCCGCGGGCACCGCGGCGCGCTTCGTCGACCGACCGACGGCGGAACGTAACCCCGCCTGGAAGCAGTGGATCCCCTACTGTGTCCTGCGCTGCGGCCGACCGGGGCAACGGGCCGAGGGCGTGTTCCTGGTCCAGCGCACCAACGGCCAGACCGAAGCCAGGCTGCACGGCCAGTGGTCGGTGGGGCTCGGCGGCCACGTCGATGCCGCCGATGCCGGCGACATGTCGCCGGCGAACGGCGCCTCATTCTTCCTGGCCGCGTTGCGGCGCGAACTGGCCGAGGAACTGCGCATCGACCTCGACCGATTCGCCGCCCCCACCTTCCTCGGCCTGCTCAACGACGATGGCACGGCGGTCGGCCAGGTCCATGCGGGACTCGTCTACCGGCTGGACCTGCCCTGCAGCCTCGCCGCGGCCAGGGAATCGGTGGAAGTCCGTGAAATCTCGAAGATGCGCGGGGGGTTTGCCTCCCTTGTCGAGTTCTACGAACTGTGGCAAGATCGGCCCCGGTTCGAGTCCTGGTCGCAGCTGCTGGTCGATGCCGTAGTCGCCGCTCCCATGGGCGATTCGGCGTGAACAGCAGCAACAGGACCCGCGCCGAGGGTCCCACAGCCCTCGATCCATCCCAATCGAAACCGCGAACACACGGGCCCGCCAAACCCCAGGCACATACGCCCAGGAGAACCAGAATGTCCGACCGGAACACCACCACCCGCTACACGCGCGACGAAGTCTACGACCTGCTGATGAACGCTCGTCAGGCCGACTGGGTCGAGCTGTTGCTCGAGGACGGCCGCGCACTCTCCGGCGCGATCATCTTCAACGAGTTCAAGGGCACCGGTCGACTGATCAACGTCGACGAAGAGTTCAGCCTGGACTTCAACGTCGACCAGGTCCTGGACGTCAAGCTGTAGTCGCGTCCGTTCGATCGACGAGTCGATCGCCGGTTGCACGCTGGCAGCGGGTACCGAGGTGCCCGCTGCTTGGCTGTACGGGAGGCCGCTGCGCGGAACTGGTTGGCCGCTGCGCGGAACCGGTTGGCCGCTGCGCGGAACCGGGTTGGCCGCTGCGCGAAGAAAAGCGCCGCCGACCCCTCGCGGAGTCGGCGGCGTAGATCTCCAGATCCTGCGCAGGCCGCCGCGGAGAGCAGCCTACTACCAAGCCTTCGGTCCAGTCGTTCCGCAACCTCGCGGTTGCAGTCGCCTCCGGCGGGGCCTCGTCGCGCAGGGTGACCAGAGTCTGGGCCGCGCGGGTGCCTAGTCCGCGCGACCCATGCTGTCGGTCCCCTCCCATGGTGACCGCCCAACACGCGGCGGAGGGTAACAACTCGCGTCTTCAGGGCAAGCGATTTCTTGACGCCGACAACCAGATATCGCGCGCCGACAGAGTGCGACCCACCAGCCCTGGTTGCGTCAAACGTTCGGGCCCGGGAGCCGCAGCGGCAGCATGACGCGGAAGGTCGTGCCGCGGCCGAGTTCGCTGTCGACCTCGATGCGACCGCGATGGCGTTCGATGATGCCGTGGCTGATCGCGAGACCGAGACCCGTGCCCTTGTCGACGTCCTTGGTCGTGAAGAACGGGTCGAACACCTTGGCCAGGTGCTCGGGCGCGATGCCGACACCGTGGTCGCGGATCGCGATCGTGACCTCGCTGGTGCCGGCGGTCACCGCGACCGACACGACGGACCCTCTGGGCGACGCATCCTTGGCGTTGAGCAGGATGTTGATCAACACCTGCAGCAGATGGTTCGACGAGCCGAGCACCTCGCCGTGCGCCGGCAGATCGACGTGCCACGTCAGGTCGACGGCCGCCGCCTGGAACGGCACGCGCACCAGGTCCGCGGCCTCCCGGACCAGGGCGGGCAGATCGAGCGCGCGCAGCTCGAACGGCGTTTCGCGCGAGAAGGTCAGCAGCCCGGCCGTGATCTGCGCGATGCGTGGGGCGTGCTTGTCGATGACGTCGAGTTCGGCGAGCAGCTTCTGCGGCGAGTCGCCG
>CAYMRG010000204.1:0-6087 GCA_964392555.1 uncultured candidatus Brocadiaceae bacterium | reverse complement strand
TGGACGCGGTAACGCAGGATCTGCGCCTTGTTGGCGATCACGCCGATCGGGTTGTTGATCTCGTGGCTGACGCCGGCCGCGAGCGTGCCGACCGAGGCGAGCTTCTCGCTGAGCGCGAGGTGCCGACCGAGCCGGACGAGCTGGTGTTCTCGTTCGCGCAGCCGTTCGAGCACGGTCGCGACGAAGTAGATCGAGAACGACATCGTGATCGCGAACGCCAGCACCAGCAGCCAGAAGCCGAGCGGCTCGATGCGGTGCAGGTCGTTGAGGCCGAGCCCCAGCGGGTGGTGCGCGATCCAGCCGAGCCGTTCGGCCAGCCCGAGCAGCACCAGCAAACCGAGGCTGGCGATCGCGACCAGGACCGCGGCCGTCACCGACAGCACGAGCGCGGCGATGAACGCGTGGAACAGGTAGAACAGCGCGAGCGGGTTGGTGATGCCGCCGCTCCAATGCAGCAGGGCCGTCAGCAGCACCAGGTCGACGCCGATCTGCAGGAAGACGTGGCGCCGCGCCGCGACGACGCCACCGCGCTGCAGACGGTGGAACGCGAGGATGTACAGCCCGTCGATCAGGGCGATGCTGGCGCCCAGCGAGTAGAGCGGCCACGGGTCGTCGACGAGGTCCAACGCGTGCGCCGCCAACGCCGTCAGCCAGACGACGCTCGCCGCCACCACCAGCCGGAGCCGGTTGAACCAGGCGACCTGTGACAGCAGGCCATCGAGTTCGCGCGCTGCGTCGGGCAGCGCCAGCGGATCGGTTTCGACGCGGATCATGCGGCTCGGCGGCTCATTCGCGCGATCGCGAATCGTACTCGGTCCGCGCGTAGGACCACACCGCCAGCACCAGCGCGACCGCGGCGATCGCCAGCAGATGCCAGACCGGGTGGCCGATCACGTCCGGCTTGAAGTCCTCGGCCGGCCACAGCATGTCGGCGAGACGGGCATCGGGTTCGATCCAGTCGAGCACCATCCGCCGCAGCGGGTCGGTGATGGTCACGGCGCGCAGTCCGGCCGAGACCGGCAGGTTGGCGGCGATCATCTGCAGACCGACCGCGAACACCGCCGACCAGACCAGCGGCCGACGGAACGCCGCGGCGAACCAGACACCGACGGCGGCGTAGGCGACGCAGCCGAGCATCAGCGCGACCGCGAACCAGCCGCCGATCGACCAGCCGACACCGTCCGGCCAGAAGTCGCTCCGGGCGACCACGGCCGCGAACAACGCGAACGCGGCGAACGCCGCCTGCAGCGCCGCGACGACGGCGACCGCGAGCCATCGACCGAGCAGCAGCGGCGCGCGGCCGACCGGACGCAGGAAGAGGTACTGGTAGGTGCGGTCCTCGATCTCGCCGTGCACCGTCTGCACCGCGAGGTAGAGCGTCGACCACGGGATCACGACGGTCCCGAGCACCCACCAGGCGAGCAGGCTGTAGTAGCGCCGACCGTCCATGCGGTCGACGGCCCGCGCACCGAGCACGTAGGCGAGGGCCGCGAACGCCAGCAGCATCGCCGGCATCAACCAGGCGCCGCGCCGCCGGATCAGCCGTTCGCCGGTCTGCCGCGCGGCCTCGAGGAGCGTGGCGACGAAGCCGAGACCGGTGCGGCGTGGGTCCACGCGGGTGACGTCGCCGGGCATGGGGTTCATCCGATCAGGTAGCCGAACACCGACGCGAGGTCGTCGTCGAGCGGGCGCAGTTCGGTGATGCCGCCCTGCCACGTGCCGCCGAGTCGCGTCAGCTCGTCGTAGAAGGCGCGTTCGCCGTTCACCTGCACCTCGATCGCGTCGGCGACCAGCGTCACGCCGAGGACGTGCGGCGAGGTGACCAGGCGACCGGCGAGTTCGCGCAACGCGCCGGCGCGGATGCGGAGGCGGTGCGGGTGCGCCGGCAACCGTTCGCGCAGCTCGGCGACGCGCCCATCGGCGAGCAGCCGGCCCTGGTGCACCAGCACGATGCGGTCCGCGACGGCCTCGAGTTCGTGCAGCACGTGGCTCGAGACCAGCACCCCGACGCCGCGCTGCGGCAGGCACCGCAGGTTTGCCGCCAGCTCGGCGCGCGCCACCGGGTCGAGTCCCGTCATCGGTTCGTCGAGCAGCACCAGCGACGGCTCGTGGGCCAGCGCCTGGGCCAGCCGAACGCGCTGCCGCATGCCCTTGCTGTATTCGCGGATCGGCCGGTGCATGTGCTCGCCGAGCCCGAGTTCGGTCAGCACAGCGGCCGCGCGGTCGCGCGTCGCGCGGCGATCGGGGCCGTGGAACCGCAGCAGGTCGGCCACGAACCGCACCGCCGACACCTCCTCGGCCAGCCGGTCGACGTCGGGCGCGAAGCCGACCCGGGCGAGCGCCGCCCGCGAGCCGGCCGGCAGCCCGCAAACCGATACCCGCCCCTGGCTCGGCGCCAGCAGCCCGGCGCCGAGCTTCAGCAGCGACGACTTGCCGACGCCGTTCTTGCCGACCAGACCGACGATCTCCGCGCCGACCGCGAACGAGACGTCGGACAGCGCCGCGACCGGGCCGTACCACTTGGAGACGTGGTCGAACGCCAGCAGCGCCGTCACCCGATCGCCTCCGCCAGCCGCAGCCGCCGCCGCACGACCAGCAGCAGAAGGAATGCGACGACGCCGATGGTCGTGAACGCCACGCTCGGCGAGACCCCGCGCGGCACGCTGGTCGCGCAGACGCGCACGACCGTCGCGTAGGCTTCCCACAGGCTCAGGGTCGCCTTCAGGCCGGGCTGCTGCAGGACCTGGCCGACCACTGCGCCGACCGCCTGGCTGCCGATCAGCAGCACGCACCAGAGCACCGTCGCGGCGTTCGCCGATCGGCTCGCAGCCGAGACCTGCAGGCAGATCGTCGTCAGCAGCGCGGTGCCGAGCAACAGACCGCCGAGCATGCCGGGCAGGCCCGGCAGGGTTTCGTGGAGCAACTGCCAGTCCTCGGCGAGCAGAACTCCCGTCACCCACAGCAGCAGCGGCGCCAGGACCGTCACGGCGGCGACCAGCAGGTAGCAGCCGAGCCACTTCGCCCAGAAGTAAGCCCGGGGCGAGATCCCGCGCGTCCAGTAGAGCTCGAGCGCATTGGTCGCGCGGTCACGTGCGATCGCGCGCGCGACGACCAGCGTCGTCAGCAGCAGCACGCAGACCATGCCCGGCATCACGGATAACACCGGCTCGGTGTAGAAGTCGACGCGCGACGGATTCCAGATGGCGAGCTGCGGCGAACGCCCCCGCGACAGCCGCTCGCGCAACTGCGGGCCGAAGTCCAGGATGCCGAACAGGATCATCATCAGGACCAGCCGCGCCAGCGACGGGATCAGGCACACGGCGAACACCGCGACGCCCCACTTCGTGCGGAACAGCGACAGGAACTCCTGCCGCGCCAGCGGCCACCATCGCCGCCAGGTCGGCACCGGCGTGAAGCTCGCCGTGCGATAGCCGAGCGCGTTCATCCGTTCGCTCCGTCCGCGCCGCGCACGGCTTGCAGGAACACCTCCTCGAGCGAGCGCCGCTGCGGCAGCAACCCGCGCACGACACCGCCGGCCGCGGCGACGGCGCGGAACAACCCCGCCGTGGCATCTTCCTCCTGCCACTCGACCGAGTAGCGGCCAGCGGCCTCGCGCGCGACCCGGGCGATCGGCGCCAGCACCGGCAGGAAATCGCGGTCGCGCGGCTCGACCAGCAGCGTCGCGGCATGCGCGCGGGAAGCCGTCAGTTCGCCGATCCCGCCCTGCGCGACCACCTGCCCACGGTCGAGCACGACCGCGCCGTCGCACACCGCCTCGACGTCCTGCAGGATGTGGGTCGACAGGATCACCGACTTGCCCAGCCCGTGGCTCAACTGCCGCACCAGCGCCAGCATGTCCTCACGACCCGCCGGGTCGAGCCCGTTGGTCGGTTCGTCGAGGAACAGCAGTTCCGGGTCGTGCACGAGCGCGGCGGCGAGCTTGGCCTTCTGCCGCATGCCGGCGCTGTAGCTCGCGACCGGCCGATAGCGCTGCTCCTCGAGGCCGACGAGGTAGAGCACTTCGTGGGCGCGCCGCCACGCGTCGCGCCGCGGCAGCCCGCTCAGCATGCCGAGCAGCGCGACCATCTCGAAACCGGAGGCCTGCGGCAGATGCGCGTCCCGCTCGGGCATGTAGCCGACCAACGCCCGGATCCGCTCAGCCGATGCATCGGCCGGCAGGTCGAGCAACTGCATGCTGCCGGCGGCCGGGCGCACCAGGCCGAGCAGCGCCTTGAGCACCGAACTCTTGCCGGCACCGTTGCGGCCCAGCAACCCAACCGTGCCCTTGGCGAACGTGACGGTCAGGTCGCGCACCGCGACGTGGTCGCCGTAACGGATCGTCAGGCCGTGCAGCGCGACGGTCACGCCGAGGCCCCTCTGGCGGCAAGCGCGGTGAACCAGCAGCTTGCCGACACGCCGCTGTGCGCTGCGACGGCGAGCCGAACCGCGACGGCGTGTCCGTCGTGGCGCACGGCGGTGTGCGCCGTGTGAACCGACAGGTCCTTGGCGAGGTCGGCGAGGAACCGGTCGGCTTCAGGGCGATCCGGATCGGCGTGCACGACGACTCCATCGATCGCCAGCGCGGCAGCGATCTGCGCGCGCAACCCGGCATGGTGGCGGCGCGCATAGCTCACGTCGGCCAGGAGGATCACATCGAACGAACCGGCCAGGTGATCCTTCGACCAATCCAGCTCCTGCACGCTCGGCGAGTGCACCAGCCCGGCGCGCTCGGCGTTCCACGCGGCGAAGGCCAGCGCATCCCGATCCCGGTCCGCGAACGTCACCGCCGCCCCGGCCAGTCCAGCCGCCATCCCGGCGACGCCGAGACCACAGCCGAGATCGACGGCCCGAAGGCCGCGACAATCGACCTGCCGGACGAATCGCGCCAGCGCGATCGACGCCGGCCAGATCCGGGCCCAGTAGGGCGGCTCCTGACCGAACCGGGTGGCCTCGGCGACGGCCGCCGAGCGCAGGATCCGCCGCGCCTCGGGCACGACGAGATTGAGGAACCCGCCGCCGAGGGGTACACGCAGCCGACGCAGTTCGAACCGCCGCAGGGCAGGGTCCGCTTTCGCTTCGGGCACGCTCACGCCTGCACCATAGCGACCGAGCGCGGCGCGACAACTTCGTGTCGGGCCTCTCGTGCTCCGTGAGGTGGGGTGCTGCCGACCATGGAGCGACAGAACGACCAGGGCATGTAACCACCCGCTGCGCGCTCGCGACCACCACGGCACGCGTGCCGACAGCATCCGCACCGCAGCTGCCCACGGCGACAATTCGCCATGAGAGCACCCAATGGGACCACCATCCGTACATGAAAACGCGGACCCCGAGGGATCCGCGTTTTGAGAATTGACCCGGCACTGACCTACTTTCGCGCAGAGCACTATCATCGGCCCTGGCTGCTTGACTTCCGTGTTCGGAAAGGGAACGGGTATTTCCAGCCAGGTATGGGCACCGGGAGGCGCTTGAAGGCCTGAGGTTCCGAGCCGACACCCGCAGAGCCACAGCCAGGAACCGGCATGTGGATGCGAAGTGCGTCCCGGGGCCGCAGGCCCCATTCGCCCTTGCGTGCCGGCGCCTGTTGTGTTGCTCCCCGTGGAGCAAGCAACGCCGAGCAAGGGCGGTAAATTGGGTTGGTGGAAAGAGATCGCGAGTATCGAGTGAGGATGAGATCAAGCCGATCGACTGGTTAGTACCGGTTGGCTGAGGCCATTACTGACCTTACACCGCCGGCCTATCAACCTGGTGGTCTACCAGGTGTCTCAAGGGATGACCAGTCTTGGAGTTGGCTTCGCGCTTAGATGCTTTCAGCGCTTATCCTGTCCGGACATAGCTATCCAGCGATGCCGCTAGCGCGACAACTGGCACACCAGAGGTCCGTTCTTTCCAATCCTCTCGTACTAGGAAAGAGTCTCCTCAATCATCCTGCGCCCACACCAGATAGGGACCGACCTGTCTCACGACGGTCTAAACCCAGCTCACGTACCGCTTTAATGGGCGAACAGACCAACCCTTGGGACCGCCTTCAGCCCCAGGATGCGATGAGCCGACATCGAGGTGCCAAACCACGCCGTCGATATGGAC
>CAYMRG010000203.1:0-8624 GCA_964392555.1 uncultured candidatus Brocadiaceae bacterium | reverse complement strand
TATCAGCGGCGCGCCGCTGGCCGGGGCGCTGATGCTCGCGTTCGGCCTGCCGCTGCCGTGCTACTTCCTGGTCAACTCGCTGTGGATCCAGGTCAAGATCAACTGGCTCGCGCCGGCCAGCATCCCGCTGCTGCTGGGACTCGTCCTGTGGTGGCGCGAGAGCGGCTGGGCCGAAGCGCATCCCGGGGCCGCCAAGGTCGCGCGCATCGCGGCGTGGCTGGTGCCGGTCGCGACGTTGTTCGCGCCGGTGATCCACCTCGTCCCGCCCGGCAAGGGTTCGTCGTGGAGCGGCTGGCAGCAGATCGCCACGCGTGCCGCGCACTGGGCGGCCGAGACCGATCGCGCCGACGGCGCACCGGGCAACGTCTTCTACTTCGGCGCCGACTACCGCGACTCGGCGCAGCTCGGCCGCAACCTGAAGATGTTCTGGGCCGGGCAGCGGCGCGCGGGCAGCGAACCGACCGGCATGGCGCCGGTCCTGGCGCAGAACACGCTGGGACAGATGGCCCTGCAATTCGACCATTGGGAGCCGCCGGCGGCGCACAAGGGTCAGGACGCCATCTTCATCGTGCCACGGCCGGACGACCGCAGCGGCATGCTCGAGCTCGCCAGGGAACGTTTCGACCGCCTCGACAGGGTCGAGCGCGTGCCGATCGAGACGTTCGGCATCCACCTCGTCGATGTCGATATCTACGTCTGCCGGAACTACCATGGCCCGCACAAGACATGAGGCCCGGTAGCCGCTCCCTCGTCCTCACGCTCCTACCCCTGTTGCTACCGGCCTGCGCGTCGGCGCCACGCAAGCCTCCGCCGGATACGCCGGTCGGCGTGCTGCACAGCGGTGGCGACTGGTTCGCCTCGTCGAGCGTCTACTACGGCGTCCCGGTGCTGCAGAAGTCGTTCTTCTGGGACGGCAACGGCGAGGTCGACGACTCCGGCATCGAGATGCGCATCGGCAAGTTCGTCGCCGACGACGTCGCGCTCGGCCTCGGCTCGCGCGGCACGGTCTGGTGGACCGGCGGCCGCGACGTCTACTCGGCCGAGCTCGAAGGGCTGTTCCGCGTCTACCCGATCCACGACTGGCCGATCAGCCTCACCGGCGCCGGCGGCTACCAGCTCGCCAACGACCAGATCCCACCCGGCGGCACGGTGTGGAACTTCACGTTCAGCTTCGGACCGGCGGTCGACATCCCGGTCAGCGAGAACACGAGCTTCCAGATCGGCGCGACCTACCACCACATCTCGAACGCGCTCGGCCGGCAGAACGACCGCAACCCGAGCCAGAACGAGGTGCGGTTCTCGGTCGGCTTCGCGTGGAACTTCTGAGCCGAGTCGCGGGCGTTCAGCGCACGCGGATCGAGCTCGAGAACAGCCAAGGCTCGCCATCCGGCGTGCGGACCTCGACGCGGTAGAGGCCCGGTTGCGGCGCACGGAGCGCGAACGTCGTCGCGTCGCGGTGGTCGACCTCGACGCCGTCGCGCAGCAGCGCGATGCGACCGACGGTCGGCGTCGTGACCTCGAGCCGCAGCCCGGGATCCGCCGCGACCGTGTCGCCGCCGAGGTGCACCAGGCCCTGCGCGTCGACGACGCGGAAGTCGAACCCGGCGCCCTCGCCGAACACGTCGCACGCGACGTAGGTGCGGCCCTTCGCGAAGGCTTCGACGAGGCTCGCCTCGTCGAGATGGCCGGCCGCGCCGCGAGGCGCCAGCACGTGCGTGCTCAGCGTCTGCAGGATCGCCGGGTAGTCGCCGATGGTGCCGCCCAGCGGGCCGAGCGCCTGGACGTTGGCGTGCGCGTCGTTGCCGCCGATCGGCGTGCACGGATGGCGGCGCGCGAGCGCGCGATCCCATTCGGCGAAGATGACCGGATCGCGCACGACGATGCGTTCGCAGACCGCGCGGATCGGCAGGAACAGGGCCGTCAGGATCGTGCCGACGAAGTCGCGGTCGAGCGCGCCGGCGTGCAGGTTGACGATCTCGGCGCCGCACAGGCCGGGCACGTTCCACGAGGTCTGCCACAGCTCGCCGTGGCAGACGAACGCGAGCGCGCCCTGTTCGGCGGCCTCCTTGACCAGCAGCCCGACGTGTTGCCAGCGCCGCAGCGGCCTGGTCAGCGGAAAGCACAGCAGCGTGCCCTGCGGCGCGCGCACCTCGGCGCCGACCACGAACAGCGTGTCGCCGACCATGCCGCGCGTGCCGTCGGCGATCGACGCGTCGGTCTGGTGGTCGGTCATGACCAGGAAATCGAGCCGCGCGAGCTGCGCCGCGGCCGCGATCTCGGCCAGCGTCCCGGTCGAATCGTGCGACAGCCGGCCGTGGCAGTGCACGACGCCCTTCCAGTCGAACAGCTCGGTGCCGGCGACCGGCAGCGGGCGACGGTCGGCGAACGGCCCGGGTGCGACGTGCATCGTCGTCAACGCCGCGCAGCCACCGCTCAGCAGCGGCGCCAGGGCGACGATCGCGGCGCGGGCGGACATGCGTGCGACGCCTCTCAGCGCGTCGCCGAAGCCTGCTTCTCGTAGGTCGCCTGGAAGCCGGCGAACGGCTCGCTCGCGCCGAAGATCGACCAGCCGCGGCCGCTCTTCGCCGCGCCGGTGGCGGCGTCGAACGTCATGACGAAGTTCTGCACCATCGGCTGGCCCTGCATCGTCGCGACCATGTTCGAGGTCAGCTGCGTGCCGTCGGTCGACAGCCAGCCGTCCATGGTCCCGACCTCGCCCATGTTGCTGAGGTAGACCGCGGTGAAGCGGTGGCGGCGCTCGTCCCAGCCCCAGAACACCTCGGAGTGGTATTCGCCCGGGAAGCCCTCGGCCGTGCCGTCGCTGCGGCCCTGCAGCACGAGACCGCCGAACACGGTCGCGAACGTGTCCTTGCCGGTGATGTGCATCGCCGGCTGCCCGGGCATCATCACCATCGTCCCGTCGGTCGCGTAGACGCCGGCCGAGCGGCCGAGCTTCCGCATCGGCTCGCCGGGCTTCTTGCCCTGCCACGTCGCGACGCCGAAGTCGCCGTCGTAGGCCGCGCCGCCGCGCTTGAACGTGCCGTCGACGACCTGCACCGCCGCCCCCTCGGGCATCATCATGTCGATCGTGTGCAGCATCGTGTCGCCGTCGACGCGGATGCGCACGCGCTCGGCGTACGGCACGCCTTCCTGGTTCTGCAGCATCATCTGGACCAGCGTGCCGTCCGGCAGCAGCGCCAGCTCGTGCAGGCCGACCTCGCCGCCGTTGTTGATCGCCGCGTTGACGAAGCGCTGGTTCTCGGCGTCCCAGCCCAGGTAGGCGCGGAACACCAGCGGCATTGCCATGTCGGCGAAGTGGATCGCGAAGTCCTCGCGCAGCCAGTGGCCGTCCAGGACCCAGCGGTAGCTGCCCTGGGCGTGCCACTCGGTCGCCTTGGCGCCCGTGCCCAACGTGGCCTTGCCCTCGCCGTGCCAGTTGCCGACCAGTGCGGCGAGCTTCTGCAGCTCCGCCGCCGGCGCGGGCATCCCTTCCTGGGCCGGCAGCCCGCACGCGAGCGCGGCGACGAGGACGAACGAGGGAATCGGACGGGTGCGAACGGTCATCGACGGATTCTCCGGAACGGGGTGGACCATTCTGACGAACGACCGCCGGCCGGTTCGACACCCTTCTCGCGAATCGTCGCGCCGGACGCGCAGACGCATTGAGTCCCGCGCCCCCGCACCGGATACTCCTCGCCCCCCGATGCCGCCCGCACCCGACCTCTGGACCTGGATCACGATCCCGGCGATCGGCGCCCTGATCGGCTGGAGCACCAACTGGATCGCCGTGAAGATGATCTTCCGGCCGATCAAGCCGCGACGGTTCCTCGGCATCCGCGTGCAGGGCCTCGTCGCCCGCCGGCAGCAGGACCTCGCCCAGGCGATCGGCCGCGTCGTCGGCAACCACCTCGTCGAGCACAAGGACGTCGTCAAGAGCCTCAACAAGCTCGACTTCACGGGCATCCTCAACAACGTGCTCGACCGCGGCCTCGGCCCGAAGATCCAGGAGCTGCGCTCGCTGCCGCTGATCGGCGGCTTCCTCACCGAGGCACGCGTCGGCGACATCCGCCAGTCGATCGTCGACGGCATCATGAAGCACAAGGAGAGCGTGCTCGACGAGGTCGAACGCGGCCTGTCGAAGGGGCTCGACGTGCCGCAGCTGGTCGAGAAGAAGGTCGCGCAGTTCTCGGTCGAGAAGCTCGAATCGCTGATCCTCGAGGTCGCCAGCAAGGAGCTGAAGGCGATCGAGGTGCTCGGCGGCGTGCTCGGCGCCCTGATCGGGCTCGGCCAGGTCGCGTTCCTCTGGTTCCGCGGCTGATCCCGTTACCGGGTCGGCCGGCGCCTGCTAGAACCACGCCATGCTCCCCTTCGGAACCGCGGTCCGCACGACGCTCCGCACCGCCGCCCTGCTCGCGGCCCTGACGCCGGCCTGCCCGACCCTGGCCCAGGAGAAGCTGCCGGCCTACCCGCAGCGCGACGCGCTGTCGCCGTTCCGCAATCCCGACCAGATCTACGCGCCGCCCGACGAGCTGTTCGGGATCCTCCGGCAGATGCGGTTCATCGCCGGCAAGGCCAACAGCCCGAAGGAGTTCGCCGCCGACGGCTGCGAGGTCGTCCGCGATCCGCGTTGGGAGCTGCTGCGCGACCAGGCGCTGAAGTGCGGCATCGATCCGGCGATCCTCGGCCAGGTGATCCGCCGCAGCCGCAACGCCGACGACCGCGCGACCGCGTTCTACGGCATGGCGTTCGCGACCAACGTGGCCGACGTCATGAACCTGATCGGCCACATCCCGGGCGAACCCGTGCGCAAGACCCGCGAGGAGGCGCTGCCACGCGCGATCGCCTACCTGCGCGCCCACCTGCGCCGCACGTTCGGCGATCTCAGCGAGGACGAGCAGAAGGCGATGGCCGCGACGCTGCCCGAGGTCGGCAGCCCGGCGGCGAAGGCCGCCGGGATCACGCGCGCGCCGCAGGCCGAGGACCGCCTCTACCGGCTCAACCTGGTGCCGTTCTACCAATTGCTCGACGTCGACGAGGCGATCGATCAGGCCCAGGCGCTCTGGTTCCTCAAGGAGGTCTTCACGCTGCGGCGCGACCTCGCCGCGGCGTCGCTCGAGCCGGCGCTGCCGACGGTGCGGACGCTGTTGCTGAGCGACGATGCGCGCGTTCGCGAGCAGGCGGCCGGCCTGCTGCAGGCGATCGGGCCGAAGGACCTGGCGGCTCCGCCGACCGACGGCGGGGGACCGGCGCTGCTGGCCTGGGCCGATCGCGCGACGAAGGAGCTGTTCCCGCCGATCCGCAACGTCCACGATGCCGTCGTGCAGCTGCAGCCGAGCCCCGAACGTGATGCGATCGCCGCCGCCGCCGTCGCCGCGCTCGAGACGTCGTCGATCGGCGACGCGTTCGTCGGCCAGCATCAGCAGGACGGTTCGACCTACCGCGGCTACCGCATCGCGCGCGTGCCCGACGAGCTGAAGGCGCTGGCGATCCCGGTCGGCGCCGTGATCGCGACCGTCAACGGCGTGAACATCCACGACGCGAAGAGCCTGCTGCAGCAGGTCCGCGAGCAACTGCAGCGGCAGGGCCACCCGCGGCGCGTGTTCGTCGAGTACTGGCTCGAGGACAAGCCGTTGGCGGTCGAATACGTCGTGCTGTGACGCCAGCCAGCTCTCACTTCGCCGTGCCGAGCATCGCGTCGACGTCGTCGACGATCGCCTTCGCCCACGCCTCGTAACCGTCGGCCGAGAGGTGCAGGAAGTCCGGCATCACCGCGCGGCGGACGGTGCCGTCGGCCTCGACGAACGCGCGGCCGATGTCCTTGCAGACGACCATCTGGTCCTTCGCCAGCGCCGTCGCGGCGAGCGTGCTGGCCATCACGCACTTGCCTCGCTGCGTGTCGGGCTTCTCGCCGCGCGGGAAGATCGACAGCACGAGGATCTTCGCCTTCGGCAGCGCGCGCCGCAGCCGCGCGGTGATCGCGCCGATGCCGGCGGCGATCTCCTCGGCGGTGTTGTCGTCGGCGTTGCTGTTCTCGGTGCCGATCATCAGCACGACCGCGCGCACGTCGTTGGCTTCGGCGGCCAGGGCATCGAGCAGGCCGTGGTCGAGTCGCCACAGCACGTTCTGCGTGCGATCGCCCGACACGCCGAGGTTGACCGCGGCGCGCGGCACCCAGAAGCGGCGCCACGCCTCCCTGCCGGTGTTGCTCCAGCCCTGCGTGATCGCGTCGCCGAGCAGCACGGTGCGGATGCCGCCGGAGCGCACGCGCTCGAGGTCCGCGTCGACGCGGCGCTGCCACCAGCCCTCGACGCGGGCGGTCGGATGGACCGCCGACGAATCGCGCACGAACGTCGGCGGCGGGCCCTTCGCCAGCTCGTCGAGCTCGGCGAGCCGCAGCCGCACGGAGCGCACGAACGGCGCCTGCCCGGGCTCCCAATGGCCGTAGCTGGTCAGCACGAACGTGCCATCCGGCAGGACCTCGACGCCGGGGTAGCCGCAGTCGGTGCGGTACCAGTTGCGCGACAGCCGCACGCGGTATTGCCCGTCGCGGCCGTGCACCAGATCGTCGAACGTGCCGACCCAGGCCAGCCAGTCGCCGCGCGTCGGGCTGCCGTCGGCCATGTCGCGGAACGACACCAGCAGGCGCCCGTCTGGCCCGTAGGCGCCGACGTGGCGGTCGCCGGTGAGGCTCGCCGGCAGCTCCACCGGCTTCGACCAGGTCGCGGCCTCGTCGTCGGAGAAGCAGACGTGGCTGCGTTTGCTGCGGCGGTTCTCGCGCAGCAGCATCGCCAGCCGCTGGCCGTCGGGTGAACGCACGACGCCGGGTTCGCACAGGTCGACGTCGCTGCCGGTGCAGACGACCGTGGGCTCGCCCCACGTCAGGCCGCCGTCCGTCGAGCGCGTCTGGTAGACGGTGAACGCGCCGGCCTTGCCCGACGCGCGGAAGTAGCGACCGTCGTCGTGGAAGAACGCGGCGTGATCGCCGTTCTTCAGCGCCACCACGCTGCTCATCGCGACGATGCCGCCGAACCCGCCGATCGGCGCCAGCGGCGACCACGTCAGCCCGTCGTCGGCCGAGATGCTGCTGCGGACCGGATAGAGCCCCGAGAACAGCACGAGCCGCGCATTGCCGTCGCGTCCGACCAGGCGATGGATCGTCGGCGTCTCCAGGCTCGTCGACCAGTTCTCGGGCACCGGCAGCGGCGGGCTCCAGGTCAGCCCGCCGTCCTCGCTGCGCTGCAGGACGATCGCGCCCTTGCCGTGCCCCTCGGGATGCACGCACAGCATCGTCTTGCCGTCGGGCAGCAGCAACGTCGTCGGGTGCCCGAGGTAGCGCCCCGGCACGCGGTGCACCGTCACCTGCCGCGTCGCGTCCTCGTCGAGATCCAGCCAGCGGAGCTGTTGCGCCGCCAACGGCGGCAACAACGTGAGCACGAGGACACTGCGTGGCACCATGCCGAGATCAGACGACTCCGGCGTGCGGGCGCAAGACTCGCAATCGAGGAGATCACGGAACGGGGTTGGGAAGGGCCCCACGCCGCGGCGTCCCGGCGACCCTGATCAGCAATTCATGTACTTCCAGTTCCGCGGCTTGCCCTCGGCGATCCACTCGAGCGCCTGCCCGAGCCGCCGCTCGCGCGTCGCGTCGGTCTTGGCCTCGCCGATCCACTCCATGTATTCGCGCTGCTTGCCCGGCGTGAACGCCGCCCACTGCTCGCGCGCCGCCGCGTTGCCGGCGAGCGCCTTCTTCAGCGCCGGCGGCATCGTCGGCGCCGGCTTCGGCCCGGTCTTGGTGCGCTGCACGGGCACGCCGTCGTCGTTGAGCTTCATCGCCTTCTTGATCAGCTTCGCCAGCGCGGCCTTGCTCGGCAGATCCTTCACCGACGTCATGCGGCCGAAACTGCCCCAGGCCTCGTTGCCCTTCTCGCTCTCGCCGACGACCTGCGCGTGCTTCCAGAAGCCGAACGTGCAATGCTGCTTGAACGCGGCCATGCCGCACAGCAGGCCCTTGTAGTCGAAGCTCGGGTTGCGCCACTTGATCGTCTCGACGACGTCGGGGCAGCTCGCGTGCACGGCCTCGCGCAACGCGACGAGCACGGGTTTGGCGAATTCGGGAGCCTTCTCGATGTAGGCGTCGATGCGCTTGTCGCGGGTGACCATGGGCCCGTAGCCTATCCGCCCCGGCCCATGACCCTCGTCACCCTCGAGAAGATCGTCCGCCGCTTCGGTGCGTTCGCGATCCTCGACGGTCTGTCGCTGCGCGTCGACGAAGGCGACCGCATCGGCGTGGTCGGCGACAACGGCGCCGGCAAGACGACGATGATCCGGATCCTCGCCGGCGTCGACGACGCGGACCTCGGCCAGCGCAACACGCGCCGCGACCTGCGGATCGCCTACGGCGCGCAGATGCCGAAGATGCCGCACGGCACGACGATCGCCGACTTCGTGCTGCGCGGCACCGGCGAACACGAAGCGCTCGAACGCCGGATGCGCGCGCTCGAGGCGAAGATGGTGACCGGTGACGAGCAGGCGCTGCGCGAGTACGGCGAGCTGCAGGCCGCGTTCGAGGCCGGCGGCGGCTACGACCACAAGCACCAGGTCGAGAAGGTGCTCGGCGGGCTCGG
>CAYMRG010000202.1:0-8651 GCA_964392555.1 uncultured candidatus Brocadiaceae bacterium | reverse complement strand
GCAGCAGGGCAGCAAGCTGCTCGCCGGCATCGTCGCGTTCTTCGTCGCCGCGACCGTGCCGATGGCGTTGATCCGCCGCGCGGCGCTGCCGCTGTTCGTCGTCGCCGCGGCCGTCTGCGCCGCGGTCCCGCTGCTCGTCGGCGAGGTCAAGGGCGCCCACCGCTGGATCAAGCTCGGCGGCTTCCAGTTCCAGCCGGTCGAGCCGGCGCGGTTCTTCCTGATCCTCGCCGTCGCCTGGCTGCTGGCCCGCGCCGGCACGGCGGTCGGCACGCTGCGGCAGGGCTTCCTGCCGGCGATGGGCTGCGCCGGGCTGCTCGCCGGCGCGCTGCTGCTGCAGCCCGACCACGGCAATGCGCTGATCGTGCTGGCCCTGGCCAGCGTGCTGGCGCTGGTCGCCGGCGTGCGCTTCCTGCACTTCCTGCCGCTCGGCGTCGCCGCGCTCGCCGCGTTCGCCTGGTTCGCCAGCCGCCACGACTACGTCCGCGGCCGCGTCGAGAACTTCCTCGCGCCGACCGCCGACTCGCAGGTCGGCCTCGGGCTGATCGCGATCGGCTCCGGCGGCCCGCTCGGTCGCGGCCTCGGTCAGGGCTGGATGAAGATGGACTACGTGCCCGAGGCGCACAACGACTTCGTCTTCGCGATCATCGGCGAGGAGTTCGGCTACGCGGGCTCGCTGTTCGTGCTGGCGGCGTTCACGCTGTTCGGCTTCGTCGCGTGCCGCCTCGTCTGCAAACTGCGAGATCCTTTCCTTCGCTACGTGGTTTGCGGTTACGCTCTGATGATCTGCATGCAGGCAGCTGCGAACCTCCTCGTGGTCAGCGGGTGGGCTCCAGCGAAGGGCATCGACCTGCCGTTCGTCAGCACGGGCGGCACCAGCCTGATGTTCTGTCTGGCGGCGGTGGGTCTCATCGGCAATGCCGTGCGGACCGACGTCGCCGGCACGTTTTCGACTCGAGACGAATCGGCCGACGGCCGGTCGTCGTTCCGGCAGCAATCGTTTGGGAGGGTGTGATGGGCCAACTCGAGAAATACGGCCTCTACGTTCTGTGTCTCGTCATCTTCTTGATCCTGGGCGTCACGATCTGGGGCCCGGGACCCGACCTGCCGGCGAAGCGCGTGGTCGCCGACGCCGGAGTGAACGGCCCCGGCTTGAACAGCCTGAGCGCGACTCTCGGCCCGAGCGAGGTCAAGAACGGCACGCCGACCGGTTCGCTGCGCGAGCTGCTGGGCGGTGACGACAAGCCGGCGAAGAAGCCGGTGACGCCGTCGCCGACCGGCTCGTCGACCGACCAGCCCCCGGAGGCGAATGGCGGCCCCCAGGAGAACACGCCGCCGGCCAAGGTTCCCGACCAGCCGGGTCACACGGACGAACCCGCGAAGGGCGATCGCCCGACGCACAAGGTCCGCGCCGGTGACAACTTCGAGCGCATCGCCCGCGAGGAGCTCGGCAACCCGGCCCTGCAGACGCTGATCGTGCAGCTGAACCCGCGGATCGATCCGCGCAAGCTGCAGATCGGTCAGTCGGTGCTGCTGCCGACCGCGGCCGAGATCGCGCAGGCCAAGCCGGCGGTGGCGCCGGCCGCCGACAAGCGCAGCGACAAGGCGACGCCGCAGGCGGCGATCGCCGCGAACCTGGCGACGCGCAACTACAAGGTCGCGAGCGGCGACACCCTCGAGGGCATCGCCCGCCGCGAACTCGGCTCGATCCGCCGCGTCGACGAGGTCAAGGAGCTCAACCCGACCGTCAATCCGCGCAACCTGCGCATCGGCCAACAGATCCTGCTGCCGAAGAAGTGAGGTCGGGCCGATGAGCCAGTGCCAGAGCCCGAGCCGTGTCTGCCTGGTCAGTGGCGGCACCGGCGGCCACCTGATGCCGGCCCTGGTGCTGGCGCGGGCGCTGCGGGAGTGCGGTGGCGAGCCGCTGCTCGTCACCGAAGGCCGCGCCGTCGAACGCGAGCTGCTGCGCCGCGAGCTGCCCGATGTGCCCGAGGAAGGCCTGCCGCCGCTCGGTCGTCGCTGGGCGTTGCCGCTGTGGCTGTTCCAGGCCACGCGGCGCGCCGGCGAACTGCTGCGCCGCCACGCCATCGACGCGGTCGTCAGCACCGGCGGCCGGCCGTCGTTGCCGGTCGGCCTGGCCGCTCGTCGCGCCGGCCTGCCGCTCTACCTGCTCGAGCAGAACGCGATCACCGGCCGCGCCAACCGCTGGCTGCTGCGCCACGCGCGGCGCGTCTACCACGGCCTGCCGCCGCTGCAGTCGCATGGCGAGCGTTCGCTGCTGACCGGTACGCCGCTGCGACCCGAGTTCGCGCGCGCCGATCGCGCCGCCAGCCGCGAAGCGCTCGGCCTGCCCGGCGACGCGACCGTCGTGCTGGTCACCGGCGGCAGCCAGGGAGCCAGCGCGCTGAACGAAGTCGTGCCGCAGGCGCTGCTCGCGCTCGGCCGGCCGCTGCACGTGCTGCACCTCGCCGGTGCCGGTCGCGACGAGGCGGTGCGCCGTTCGTACGCGCGCGATGACGCGCCGCTCGCCGCGCGCGTGCGGCCGGTCGCGCTCGACATGGACCGCATGTTCGCGGCCGCGGACCTGGTCGTCTGTCGCGGCGGCGGCACGACCGTCGCCGAGCTGGCCATGGTCGGCCGGCCCGCGATCATCGTGCCCTACCCGCACCACAAGGATCGCCAGCAGCTCCGCAACGCCGAAGTGCTGGCGGCGGTCGGCGCGGCGGTCGTCGTCGAGCAGGACGCCCTCAACGTCGGCGATCTGCGCGACCTCGTGGCCGAATTGCTGGACACGCCGGGGCGGCTGGCGGCGATGGGCGCGGCGGCCCGGACCGTGGGTCACCGCGATGCGACGGCGAGGATCCTCGCCGACATGGGGTTCGCCGCGCGGGCGGAGTCGCCGCGCGCCGAGTGGGGGGGTCAGGCATCCGTCGCCGCGAGCGGTCGGATCGTTCCCGTGCGCGGGGCCACGGGCGGCGTCGCATGAGCGCGCTCGACCACCATGGCCCGGTGGCGCCGGCGACGGCACCCACATCCAGCTGGCGCGGCACCAGCTTCGCCAGCAGCCGCTTCCACCTCGTTGGCGTCGGTGGTGCCGGCATGAGCGGCCTGGCGCGCCTGCTGCGGGGCAGCGGCGGCGAGATCTCCGGCAGCGACGCGACCGGCGGCGCGAGCCTCGACCTGCTGGCCGGCGAAGGCTGCTCGGTGTGGGTCGGCTGCCAGCCGCAGCGCATCGACGGCGCCGACGGCTACGTGATCCGCAGCGCGGCGGTGCCGACCAGCGACGCCGAGGTGCAGGAATGCGTCCGCCGCGGCTTCACGTCGTTGCTCTACGCCGAGGCCGTCGGTCGGCTCAGCGAAGGCCGGCGCACGCTCGCGATCGGCGGCACGCACGGCAAGACGACGACCACCGGCCTGACCGTTGCGGCGCTGCGCGGCGCCGGGCTCGATCCGTCGCACCTGATCGGCGGCGACGTGCCCGAACTCGGCGGCAACGGTCACGGCGGCGCGAGCCAGGAGTTCGTCGTCGAGGCCTGCGAGTTCAACCGCAGCTTCCACAACCTGCGGCCGTTCGGCGCGGCGATCCTCAACGTCGACCACGACCACTTCGACTGCTACCCGTCGACCGAGGAACTGGTCGACGCGTTCGCCGGTTACCTGGCGCGCGTCCGGCCGGGCGGCACGGCGCTGGTCGAGGAAGCGGTGCCGAAGGCGGTGCTGAACAGCCTGCGCAACGACGTCCGCATCCTGACGGTCGGCTCGGGGCTGTGGGCGGACATCCGCGCGGTCGACGTGCGCGATGTCCAGGGCCGGTTCGCCTTCGTGCCGGTGGTGCTCGGCCAGCGGTTGCCGAAGCTGCAGCTCACGCTGTCCGGCCGCCACAACGTCCAGAACGCGCTGTTCGCGCTCGGCCTCGCGCAGATCGCGGGCGCCGATCTGGTCGGCGCCTGCCGTGGCATCGCCTCGTTCGCCGGCGTGCGTCGGCGTTTCGAAGTGCACCAGGGGCCGCGCGGCGGCACCCTGGTCAACGACTACGCCCACCATCCGGCGGAGCTGCAGGTCGTGCTGCAGGCCGCGCGGCGGCGGTTCCCCGGCCAGCGCCTGCTGGCGGTGTTCCAGCCGCACCAGCACCAGCGCACGCGCTGCCTGCTGACGCAGTTCGCCGAAGTGCTCGCGACGGCCGACCACGCGGTCGTCGTCGACATCTACGGCGCCCGCGAGAGCGCCGAGGTGCGGGCGTCGGTGTCGGCCGACGATCTCGTCCAGGCGGTCCGCGCCAACGGCGGCCGCTGCGACGTCGGCGGGGCGGTCGACGGTCTGCCGGCCCGGGTCGCCGCCTGCCGCACGCCGGGCGACGTCGTGCTCGTGCTCGGCGCGGGCGACGTCGATCGCGCCGTGGAGGGCATCCTGCGTGACCTCTGACCTGCGGCAGGCGCTGCGCGGCATGCGCGGCGCGGTGCGCGAGAACGTGTCGCTGGCGCCGTTCATGCACCTGCGGATCGGCGGTCCGGCGGACTGGCTGATCGAGCCGTTCGCCGAGGAGGACGCGGCGCTCGCGGTGCGCGTCTGCCGTGAGCTCGACGTGCCGATGCGCGTGCTCGGCGGCGGCAGCAACGTCGTCGTCGCCGACGCCGGCGTGCGCGGCGCGGTGCTGCAGCTCGGCAACCTCAACCGGATCGTCCGCGATGGCCAGCGCATCACCGCCGGCGCCGGCGTGACGCTGCCGAGCCTGCTGCGCGCGACCAAGGAGGTCGGGCTCGCCGGGCTCGAGCGGCTGACCGGCATCCCGGCCCAGGTCGGCGGGGCGGTGGCGATGAACGCCGGCACGCGCGATGGCGAGACCTTCGACGTCCTGCGTTCGCTGGTGCTGGTCGAACCCGAGGGCGCGATCGTGGTGCGCGGTCGCGCCGACTGCCAGCCTGCCTATCGCAATGCCCGACTCGGCGACGCGGTCGTGCTGCAGGCGACGTTCGATCTCGAACCCGACGATCCGCAGGCGATCTTCGCGCGCTTCTCGGCGTCACTGAAGAAGCGCAACGCCACCCAGCCGGTGAGCCAGCGCAGCGTCGGCTGCGTCTTCCAGAATCCCGCCGGCGACGCCGCCGGACGGCTGATCGAGGCCGCCGGCTGCAAGACGCTGCGGTTCGGTGCGATCGAAGTCAGCGGCATGCACGCCAACTACTTCGTCAACCACGGCGACGGCAAGGCCGCCGACTTCGTCGCCCTGCTGGCCGAGGTGCGGCGGCGCGTGCGCGAGTCGTCCGGCATCGAACTGGAGCCCGAAGTCAAGTTCTGGGGCTTTTGAGACCGCGCGCGTCCGCCCGGTGCCCGCGGCGCATCGCTGCGGCGACCGCCGTGGCGCTTGCGAACCGGCATCCGAGGCGGTCTGCTGGCTGCCGATACCGCTTGCACAACCTCAGGAAGGCGCGATGACCGAAGAGAGCGACGACGTCACGATCGAGTTCAAGGGCCGCCACGACCACATCACCGAGCGCATGCAGTCGCACGCGGCGCGCAAGCTGGCCCGCCTGGCGCGGTTCCAGGACCGGCTCGTGCGCATCGAGGTGGTCGCCGACCACGCCCACAAGAACCCCGAGATCGAGCTGGTCGTGCACCAGCGCCGCGGCGCGCCGCTGGTCGCGCGCGATCGGGGCACCTCGTTCTCGGCGACGATCGACCTGCTGGTCGACAAGATGGAGACGCAGCTGCGCAAGGCCAAGGAGAAGCGCAAGGACCACAAGGTCCCGGACGGCAAGGCCGCGCGGGCCGGCGCGGCCCGTTCGCGGCGCCCGGCGCGCGGCGGCGACGAGGAAGAGTCCTACGAGCAGGTCGTGCGCAAGTCGTTGCGCAGCTGACCTTCGCGACTGGCTTCCCCGACGGAACTCCCCGGCTGGCCTTCCCGGCTGGCCTCCCCGACTGGCCTTCCCGATTGACGGCCCGCAGGCTGGCCGCCGCCGCCGCGGGCCGGAGGGCGCGCTGATCCGGCCATGGCAACGGCCGTTCTCGCCCGCCGCGGCGCGCCGCCGACCCGGGAGGCTACGTGCAGGTTGCTTTCGCCCGGCGATTGCTGACACTCCCCGCATGATCGGATCGCTCGTCGACTCCGCGGCGCTCGTCGCCGAGCTGGTAGCCAAGAACAAGGACGCGGCCCTCAAGGAGCTGCTGTCGGTGGCCCAGGCGGCGAGCGGCTTCACGGCGGCGACCGCGAAGTCGCTGCAGAAGCGGCTGGCCGAGCGCGAAGCGATCGGCAGCACGGGGCTCGGCAACGGCGTGGCCGTGCCGCACGTCAAGGCCGAAGGGGTCGAGAGCGCCACGCTGGTGCTCGCCCGCAGCAAGGCCGGGCTGGAATGGCAGGCGATCGACGGCCGACCGGTCCACATCCTGTTCCTGCTTGTCTCGCCCGCTGACGAGCCCGAGGCGCACCTGCGCTGCCTGCGCTGGATCGCCACGCTGGCCCGCAGCGCCGACTTCCGCCGTTTCCTGCTCGATGCGAACGATGCGGCCGGAATGCGCGAACTGCTGCGCGAACTGGCACCCAAGGAGTGACCGTGAGCGACTGGGAACCGCGAACCGCCCGCGTCAAGCTGGAGAACCGCCACGGCCTGCACGCCCGGCCGGCCCACCTGTTCGTGCAGACCGCGAACAGCTACGCGGCGACGCTGCGCGTCGGCCGCACCGACAACGACGAGCGCGTCGACGGCAAGTCGATCATGGGCATGATGATGCTGGCCGCCGAGCACGGCTCCGAACTCGAGCTCGTGGCCCAGGGCCCCGACGCCGAGGCCCTGCTGCGCGCGATCGCCGAACTGGTGGCCGCTCGCTTCGGCGAGGACTGATCTGCTGCTGCTGCGGTCCCCGGCCGCACCAACCACCAACCGCCGCACCCGATCACGCTTCGGCACCCCCGACGTAGCGGGACAACGAACGCACGCACCCCACGCGAGCGCGCCGATTTCGTCGTCCTGCAAGGAAGGCGACCCGAAGCGCGCGGAGGCGGGGCCTTCGCCCCGCCGAGCACGCTTCGGGCTCGCCTGACGCCGCAGGACGGCGAAAGCGGCGCGCTCGCCCCGATGTCGCCGGGCGGTCGCGAATTCCGCGAACCCGACCCGCGATGGCTCAATTCGCGACGGGAGGTCGGCCGATAGGAGGCGGGAAGCGGGCACCCCCCGATAGGAGCGCCACCAGTCATGCTGAAGCAGCGCAAGAGCATCGTCGGTCTCGACATCGGCACCAGTTGCATCAAGGCCGTCGAGCTCACCAAGGAGAAGTACGACCACGTCATCACGGGCTACGCCCAGATCGACGTGCCCAACGAGGCGGCGCGCCAGGACGCGATCGCGGAGCTGATGCGCGCGGCGAAGTTCCGCAGCAAGCGCGTCGCGTCCGCGGTCAGCGGCAAGAACGTCGTCTTCCGTTACATCGGCATGCAGGAGATGGCGGAGGACAAGCTGCTGCAGGCCGTCCGCCTCGAAGCCGACAAGTACATCCCGTTCGACGTCAGCGAGGTCGAGCTCGACGCGCAGAAGCTCACCGTCGCGCCCGACCAGAGCGGCCGTCCCGAGACGAAGGTGCTGCTGGTGGCCGCCAAGAAGACGGTGGTCGCCGACCATGCGCGCATCCTGACCGATCTCGGTCTGCAGCCGGTTTCGGTCGGCGTCGACGGCTTCGCGCTCGGCAACGCGTGGGAACTCGGCGAGCTGGTCAACCCCGGCATCCAGGATCCGGGCCGCACGGTCGCCCTGATCGACATCGGCGCGACCAAGGCCAGCATCAACATCCTGCGCGACAACGTCAGCTACTTCGCGCGCGAGGTGCCGATGGGCGGGCAGGACCTGACCAACGCGATCGCGCGCCGCCTCGGCGTCGAGCCGGGCCAGGCCGAGTCGCTGAAGCGCGACCCCGGCGACCAGATCACGCTCGTGCAGGAGGCGACGAGCCAGGTGCTCGAGGACCTCGGCAACGAGATCAACCTGTCGTTCGACTTCTTCGAGAACCAGTTCGACGGCGAAGTGCAGGAGGTCTGGCTCACCGGCGGTTCGGCGTTGCTGCCGTTCCTCGAGGAGAGCTTCGAGAAGATCTTCGAGAAGCGCACCAAGACGTGGAACCCGGTCGAAGGCCTGAAGGTCCGCGCCGACAACGTCGACGTCGAAGCCCTGAACCAACTGGCGCCGCAGCTCGCCGTGGCGCTGGGTCTCGCTGCCGCATCCTGAGGAGGTCACTCGTGATTCGCATCAATCTGTTGCCGGCGGAACTCCAGCGCGGCAATCGTCTGTCGGGCAAGGTGATGGCGACCGCGTTCGCCGCCGCCGTCCTGGTCAGCGCCGCGATCGGCTGGTTCGGGATCGTCTACTTCGGCGATCTCGGCGCTGCCGAGGAACGGCTCAGCAAGGTCGAGGCCACGCTCGCGGAGCGCGGCAAGCTCGCTGCCTACCACGACGAGCTCGAGACCAACCAGAAGGACTACGCGACGCGCGTCCAGACCATCCAGGACATCGCCAAGTCGCGCCGGCTGTGGACCAAGTTCATGGACGAGCTGATCGACGTCGTCAACAACAACGGCGACACCGAGCGGCACCTGGCCTGGTTCACGTCGATCGGCGTGAAGAGCGACCAGCGCGGCGCGACCGTGACCACGCCCGGCTTCGTGCAGGACG
>CAYMRG010000201.1:5011-8654 GCA_964392555.1 uncultured candidatus Brocadiaceae bacterium | reverse complement strand
GCTCGTGGGCGATGCCCAGCTCCCTCTGCTGTGCGCGGTCGAGCACGCGCGCGACGCCGGGCACGCTGGCGAGCAGCTTGCGCACCGGCTCGAGGTCCAGTGCGTCGCGGACATAGACGTGCGCGCACTGGTGGTCGGCGACGGCGAACGCGCGGCACGCGCCGCAATCGAGCAATTGCCCGTGGCTGGTCTCCTGCACGCGCAGCAGACCGCGTTCGTGCAGCAGGCGGTTCAGGAACACGGGCTTCGTCGCGTTCTCGATGCCGTACTCGGACAGCACGACGACGTGCGCGTTCTTGGCGCGCGCCGCCTCGATCAGCCGCGCGCATTCGCCGTCGAGCTCCTTCACCGCCTGCACGCTGCGCGGATCGTCGGGGCCCCAGCGCTGGTGGTCGTAGTCGAGGTGCGGCAGGTACACGAGCATCAGCTCGGGGTCGTGGCGACGCAGCACGCTGAGCGCGCTCGACGCGATCCAGCGCGAACTCGCGATGCCCGCCTTCGGGCCCCAGAAGTCGAACAACGGGAACGGCCCCAGCTCCTGCTGCACGTCGCGCTGCAGCGCCGGCGGCTCGCTGTAGAGGCCGGGGCGCTTCAGGCCGTTGGCGTGGTATTCGGGCCGCGGCGTCAGGCTCCAGTCGACGGCCGGCGCATACATGTTCCACCACCAGAACAGCTTCGCCGTGTGCGCGCCGAAGCGCGCGCGCGCCGCCTCGTAGAGCTTCTCGCCATGGACGAGCTGGTTGTTCTGCCGCCACAGCATCACCTGCGCGAGGTCGCGGAAGTACCAGCCGTTGCCGACCGCGCCGTGGCCCGCCGGCTGCAGCCCGGTCAGGAACGTGGCCTGCACACTGCACGTGACCGCGGGGAACACCGTGTCGAGCGGCGCCGCGAAGCCGTGTTCGCCGAGCCCGCGCAACACCGGCGCGTGGGCGAGGTCCTTGGGCCGCAGACCGACGGCGATGACGACGAGCAGCTTCACGCGGTCATCGTGCCGTTCGCGGTCGGCGCGCTCAACGACGATGGAACGGGAACTGCCGCCTGCCGGGGCATGCCAGCCGCCCATCGCCGCGTCGCTTGCCGGCACTGGCCCGCGACGGAACAATCGCGCTCATGCGCGATTTCAGCGAGATCACCCAGGTGGACGAGGCGGGGTGCCTGTTCCTGTCCGGCGTGATCGAGGACTGGCAGGCAGTCCACGACCTCGGGATCCAGGTCGTCATCGATCTCGAAGGTGATGTCGACCACGGTGTGCCGACGGCAGCCGACCAGTTCCTCTACATCTACCTGCCGATCCACGACGGCGATCTGCCCAACCTCGATCGCCTGCAGGCGGTCGCCGAACTCGGCGCCGCGCTGGTCGCCAAGGGACATCGTGTCCTGAGCCACTGCGGCATGGGGCTGAACCGCTCCGCGCTGGTCGCCGCGCTGATCATGATGCGCAACGGCCTCCCCGCGGCGCGCGCCATCGCCCAACTGCGCGAACGGCGCCCCGGCGCGCTGTTCAACGCGACCTTCGCCGATTGGCTGCTGGCGATGTCGTGACGCATGCGGCGCGGACGCGCTCAACGGCGATGGAACGAGAACCGCGGCGCGTCGATCTTCGCGAAGCCCGGCTGTCCTTCGCTGACCCGCACCAGCGCATCGAGCGGCACGCCTTCGACCACCTGCACGGTGCCGGTCACCGGCCACGTCACCTCGACGCGTTCGATGCGTTCGGCCTTGCCGAGGCCGATCGTCTGCCGCAGCGGCCCACCGGCGAAGCTGCCGCCGCACGAGACGTCGCGCCAGATGCTGCGCGCGGCGCCGTTCTCGCGGGTCACGACGTGGATGCGCGCGCCGATCGCGCACCGGTTGGTCCGCGTGCCGACGAGGCGGATCGTCAGCCAGTGGTTGCCGAACCCGGGGTTCTCGAACAGCGCGTTGCGGAACTTGTCGGCCGGGTAGGCGCCGCCGAGCACTGCGAAGACGTCCTGGTCGCCGTCGTGGTCGAGGTCCGCGAACGCGATGCCGTGACCCTTCTGCAGGTGGCCGAGTCCGGTCGCCATCGTCACGTTCGCGAACGTCTTGCCGTCGCGGTTGCGGAACGCGAGGTTCGGCATCAGGCTGCCGAACTGCGGGTCGCCGGTGCCGAGGTAGAAGTCGAGCCAGCCGTCGTTGTCGAAGTCGCCGAAGCTGCTGCCCATCGGCATCGCCGGGTAGTCGAGTCCCATCTGCGGCGCGACGTCGGTGAAGCCGCCCTTGCCGTCACCGCGATACAGCCGCATCCGCGCATACGGCAGCGGGTGGCCGGTGACGTAGCCGCCGATGTGGCCGACGCCAGTGTCGAAGTTGGCGACGAACAGGTCGAGCGCGCCGTCGTTGTCGAAGTCCCAGAACCAGGTCGGGAAGCTGCCCGACGGCGCCGTGACGCCAGCCTTGACGGCGACGTCCTCGAAGCGACCGTTGCCGAGGTTGTGGTAGAGGCGGTTGTCGCCGTCGCGGCTGCTGACGTAGAGGTCGGGGTAGCGATCGTTGTCGTAGTCGCCCCACGTCACACCCTTCGCGTAGCCGCCGTTCGCCACACCGGCCTGGGCCGCGCGCTCGACGAAGTGCCCCTTGCCGTCGTTCTCGTAGAGCTCCGACATCCCCGGTGCGCGCGGTGACGTCTCGTTGCCGATGTAGAGATCGAGGTCGCCGTCGCGGTCGTAGTCGGCGAACGCCGCGGTCTGCGTCGGCGCGAAGCGCTCGCCGAGGCCTGCGGCGAACGTCACGTCGGTGAACGTGCCGTCGCCGTGGTTCTGCAGCAGCGAGTTGGGGATGCGGCCGTGCTCGTACCACCACCCGCCGCGCAGCACGAGCACGTCGAGGTCGCCGTCGTCGTCGTAGTCGGCGTGCACGAGCTGCAGGCCGCCGGTGATGCCGGTCAGCCCTGCGGCGACCGTGCGATCGGTGAACGTGCCATGGCCGTCGTTGCGGAAGAAGCGCAGCTGGCCGCGCGGATCCCAGTCGCTGACCATGACGTCGAGGAGCTCATCGCCGTCGAAGTCGTCGACGATCACGCCGCCGGCGGTGCCATCGGTGTCGAGCCCGAGCGCCGGCGCGACGTCGACGAAGCGCGGCCAATCGCATTCCGGCGCGAACCACTTCGGGTCGATGCGCGCCGCGGCCGGCACGCCGTCGGGGTAGGTGCCGAGCGTCATGTGCGCGATGTTGAGCAGCCATTGCGCGGCCAGGTGCCAATAGTCGCCTTCGGGCGTGTTCTGCACGACCTCGGTCAGGTAGTGGGTCGCGTCCTGCGAACCCTCGCGGCGCGTGTGCCGACCGGTGCCGGTGATCGGCAGGATGCACGTCTCGTGCGTCGGGTTCGCGCAGCAGTTCTCGACCTCGCCGAGGCGCAGGCACGCGACGCCGAGGTGGTAGCTGACGGCCACCGCGGCGACCGCGTCACCGTCGATGCGCCCGTTCATCAGCGCGTCGCGCGCGGCCGTGAGGATCTCGACGGCGCGCCGCTCGTTGCCGTGCTCCAGCTCGGCCGCCGCGGCCTCGAGCCGGACGCGCCAGGGTGCACGCTCGCCCTGCTGCGCCAGCGCCGCGCGGCCGCGTTCGAGCGTCGCGGTGCCGAAGTACTCGTTGTCGCGCTGTGCTCCGGCGGCGAGCTTCGCCA
>CAYMRG010000201.1:0-5001 GCA_964392555.1 uncultured candidatus Brocadiaceae bacterium | reverse complement strand
CGTCTCGACCATGCGCTGGTGGCCCGCGGGCTGCTGCGCCGCGACCGCGGCCGCCGTGCCCGCCGTGCCCGCCGTCGGCGCCGTCGGCGTGCTCGGCTGGTCGCCACCGCAACCGGCCAACGCGCCGAGCGCCGCCGCAGCCACGAACCGGCACACGGTCACGGCGCGATCTCCACGACCATCGCGTCGGCGGCCACGTCGCGCTCGGTCACGTGCCCATCCGGCCAGCGCACGGTGAGCTTGCCGCCCGCGGGCACCTTGGCGAACCACAGCTCGCCGCCGTCCTGCGTCAGGTAGCTGCCGCCTGCGGCGACCTCGCGCACCTGCAACGGCATCTGGCCGTCGCCCGCCGCCCGCAGTTCGACGCGGGCGCCGACGCCGCGCAGGTTGCCGGCGGGTCCCCGCAACCGCACGCACAGCATCGGTCGCTTCGCCGCGACGAACGTGCGCACCGGCCCGTCGTTGGTCGTCGCGACCAGGTCCGGCGTGCCGTCGCCATCGACGTCGGCGACCGCGAGCGCCTTGGCGTCGTCGGGCAGCACCAGCCCGGACGCGGTCGGCGCCACGGGTGCGAACGTCACCGGCGTGCCCGCGACCGCGCGCAGCACGAGCCCCATGCCGCCGTCGAAATGGCCGGTCTCGGGTTCCGGCGCGAACGAGTTGTGCGCGAGCACCAGGTCGAGGCGGCCGTCGCCGTCGACGTCGTGCGCGACGATGCCGAAGCCGGCCGAGATCTGCGCGAGCCGCGGCAGCTCGTGCCCGATGAAGCCCTTGCCGGTGTTCTCGAACCAGCAGTGGTGCAGCTCGTTGGCCGTGACGATCAGGCTGTGGTCGAGCCGCTCCTGCGAGTAGATCTCCGGCAGCTTGGCGCGCGCGAACTCGTCGTAGGTGGGGAACTTCTCGCGCAGGAACGGCATCGCCTGGCTGCTGCAGCTCAGGCCGCGCACCGGCAGCAGCGTGTCGCCCTGCTGCTTGGCCTCGACGACGTCGAACGAGCCGTTGCCGTCGAAGTCGTCGCAGTAGAGCCGCCGTGGCCGTTCCTTGGACGCCTTGTACTTGGTGTTGGCGCCGAGATTGGTCGCGACCAGGTCGATGTCGCCGTCGCCGTCGAGGTCGGCCGCGCACAAGCCGTTCCATTCGCCGAGCGCATCGGCGAGCCCGAGCGCCTCGGTCACGTCGGTGAAGCGCTCGCCGCGGTCGTTGTGCAGCACGCGGATCGGCGTGAACTCGCCGGCGAACACGAGGTCGACCCAGCCGTCGCCGTCGACGTCGGTCCACACGGCACTCGACACCATGCCGGCATTCGCGAGCAGCGGTGCGAGCGCGCCGGTCGCATCGACGAACGAGCCGCCTTGGTTCCGCCACAGCGCGCTGGCCGGCGCTGCCGGGTAGCGACCCGGCTGCACGCGACTGCCGACGAACACGTCGAGATCGCCATCGTGATCGAAGTCCGCCGCGGCGAGGCAGCTCGTGCTGCGGCGCTGCGCCGGCAGCCGCTCGGCGGCCGCGACCGTGAAGCCGCCCTTGCCGTCGTTGAGGTAGAGGCGTTCGCGCAGCCATTCGTCGTGCGCACCGGCCTCGACGCCGCCGCTGCCGACCAGCAGGTCGACATCGCCGTCGCCGTCGGCGTCGAACAGCAGCGCCCCCATGTCCTCGCACTCGGCGTCGGCGGTCCACGGTCCCTCGATCGGCGCGAAACCGCCGTCGGCCTCGTGCCGCAGCAGCGTGCCGGCCTGCCCCGCGGCACCGCCGATCCAGACGTCGTCGCGGCCGTCGCCGTCGACGTCGCCCCACGCCATGCCCGGGCCGAGCCGCGACAGGCGGTGCGGCAGCAGCGGCTGCACGGCGAAGTCGTCGAACTCGCGTTCGCGGTGCGTCACCGGCACGAGGTCACGCGCCGCGAACATCGCCACCGGCGCCGCCGCGGCCGGCGCGTTCGGCGCCTCGCCGTCCGCTGCCTCACGGATCGTGAAGCGCTGGTCCGCGGCAAGGTCCGTGAAGGACTGCACGATGCCGCTCGGCCACCGCACGGTCAGCCGCGCGATCTTCTCGCAAGCGCCGAGACCGAAGTGCTCGGTGGCGTCACCGGCGCTCATGTAGCCGCGCGTCAGCATCACGAGCCGCGTCTGCGGCCCGCTCGCGGCCTCGATCGTGATCTTCGCGCCGATCCCCTGGCGGTTGCTGCGCGTGCCGACGAGCCGCACCGCGATGCGGTGCGCATCGGCCGAGCGGTTCTCGAACACGCTCGCGTCGGCGTTCTGGTTGGAGACGACGATGTCGAGGTCGCCGTCGCCATCGAGATCGGTGACGACCGCGCCCATCGCGACCGCCTGCTCGTCGAGCCCCCACTCCGCGCCGACGTCGGCGAAGTGCAGGTCGTGCGTGTTGCGCCGCGCGATGTTCTTCTCGGGCACCGGCTGGAGACTGCGGTAGAGCTCAAGCGCCAGCGTCTTCTGGCCGCTGCGCCACAGCTCGTCGAAGCGCCGGCCGACGTCCGGGTTGTCGGTGAACACCGGGATGCCGTTGGTCGCGAACAGATCGAGCCAGCCGTCCTCGTCGAGGTCCGCGAAGCGCACCGCCCACGTCCAGTCCGTGCTCGACAGGCCGGCCATGTGCGCCGCCTCGAGGAAGCGCCCGGTCCCCGTGTTGAGGTAGAGCGCGTTGCGCATGTACTGCTGCGGGTCCGCGTGCATCAGGAACCAGCGGTGCCGGTCCATGCTGCCCATCAGCATCTTGCCCCAGTAGTGCGACGTCGCCGACATGTCGGCGACCAGGAAGTCGAGCCGGCCGTCGTTGTCGATGTCGCCGAAGTCCGAGCCCATGCCGAAGAACGCCGTGTGCGGCAACGCCGCGCGCGTGACGTCGGCGAACCGCCCGCCGCCGAGGTTGTGGTAGAGATGGTCGGGCGACTGCAGGTCGTCGGCGACGTAGAGATCGAGCAGGCCGTCGTCGTCGTAGTCCCACCAGGTCGCCGACAGGCCGTTGCCGTGGTCGGCGATGCCGGCCGCCTGCGTGACGTCGACGAACGTGCCGCCATCGTTGCGCAGCAGCCGGTCGGCCTGTCCCGCGGGGAAGAGGTTGGGACCGAACGCCGCGAAGAGGTCCTCGTAGCCCGGCGGCACGGTCGGGTGCCCGTCGACGATCGGGAATTCCGGGTACGGCGGGAACAGCTCGGCCTTGGTCTTCTTGATGGCGCTCGGCAACCTGGTACCCGCGACGATCTCGGGCGGCAGCAGCGGGCCGAACACGCGGTTGTTCAGCACATAGACGTCGAGGTCGCCGTCGTTGTCGTAGTCGGCGAACGCCACGCCCATGCAGGCGCCGACGACGTCGAGGCCGTGCGCATGCGCGGTCTCGCGGAACGTGCCGTCGCCCTGGTTCTCGTAGAGCACATTCGGCGACTCGAGGTTGGCGACGTGGAGGTCGAGATCGCCGTCGCCGTCGATGTCGGCGAACGTCGCCGCGGTCCCCCATGCGTCGCCGCCCGACAGGTCGCCGGCGGCCGCCGTGACGTCCTCGAACTGCAGCGGTGCCTTCTGCCGGAACAGCTTGTTCGGGCCGTCCTGCGACACGAGGTAGAGGTCGACCAGGCCATCGCCGTCGTAGTCGCCGACCGCCACCCCGGCGCCGGCATAGACGTAGGCGACGACGTTCTCGCGGCGCAGTTCGTTGGCGAACGCCACGCCGGTGCGCGCCGCCGGCAACCGCGCGAAACGCGGCCCGGCCACCGCGGTGCGCTGCGGCAGGGGCTCACGATGCAACGGCTCCTGGGCCACGGCGTGCAGGGTCAGGGTCGTTCCGGTCAGGACGACCAGCAGGGACAACTCGCAGCGACTCGGCATCCGGGGATCATCGCCCGTCCGGGATCCGCCGGCCAGAACGGGAGTTCCGCCATACCGCGAGCCGGGCCGTCAAGGTCCGCCACAGTCCGCGCCGATGCCAGGTCCGGGGAAACCCTGATCCGCATGGTCTGGATGGCATCCATGGGCGAGCAGGCCTCGCACGGTGAACGGCTGGCGCTGCAGCGCTGGCTGTTCGCCAGTCCGTCCCATGCCATCTTCCGCACCGACCGCGACGGCGTCGTCACAGCCTGGAACCACACCGCCGAGCTGTTGCTCGGCTACGGCGCCGCCGAGGTCATCGGCAAGGCGCGACCGGCGCTGTTCATGGCCCCGGAGATCCGCGGCGGCACGTTCGACTACGCGCAGCTGACCGCGACCGCCCATGCCGGTGCGGCGATCGAGCGCGAATGGGCGTTCGTCGCCCGCGACGGCCGCCAATTCCCGGTCGCGCTGGCGATCATGGCGCTGCTCGACGACGCCGGTGCGCTGACCGGCCATCTGTGCGTCGCCAACGACACCTCGGCGCGCCGCGCCGCGGAGGAACGCTTCCGCGTGCTGTTCGAGTACTCGACCGACGCGCACCTGGTGTTCGACGACACCGGCATCATCGACTGCAACAACGCCGCGATCGAGATGCTGCGCTGCCAGGACAAGCAGCAGGTCCTGGCGATCCATCCCGCGACGCTGTCGCCGGAATTCCAGCCCGACGGCCGCCGCTCGCTCGAGAAGTGCCTCGAGATGGATGCGATCGCGCGCCAGCGCGGCTACCACCGCTTCGAGTGGATCCATCGCCGCATGGACGGCGAGGAGTTTCCGGTCGAGGTGACGCTGAACCCGGTCGTGCTCAGCGGCCGCAACGCGCTGCTGGTGGTCTGGCACGACATCACCGAGCGCAAGCACGTCGAGAACCAGCGCGAACGCGAACTGCAGCGCACCGTCGACGACCTCAGCGAGTCCAAACGGGCGCTCGAACAGGCGATCGCGCGCGCCGAGCAGCTCGCGCGCCACGCCGAGCACGCCAACCAGGCGAAGGACGAGTTCCTCGCCAACATGAGCCACGAGATCCGCACGCCGATGAACGGCATCCTCGGCATGGCCAGCCTGATGCGGCGCGCCGGCGTCACGCCGCAGCAGAAGGAGCAGCTCGACAAGATCGACA
>CAYMRG010000200.1:0-8719 GCA_964392555.1 uncultured candidatus Brocadiaceae bacterium | reverse complement strand
CTCGGGCTCGAGGCCGAAGTCGCGGGCGCGGATCGCCAGCTGCAGCGCCGCGAACGGCGTGTCGCCGGCGGTCTCGGCCTGCCGCGCCAGCGCGGCGCGCAGCTCGGCATCGGTGCGGCGCGCGGTGACCTTGTCCTTGGCGACGACGACGACCCCGTCGCTGGTCGTCACCTCGTAGACCTGGCCGCGCTCGACGACCTTGCCGACCAGCACGCGGCCGTCGCCGAGCCGCAGTTCGTCGGCGGGGATCGCCACGGCGAGCAGGACACCCAGGGTGGTGGCCCGGACGGCCGTCACGGCGAGAGAGAACGGCGAACGGCGGCGGGTCTCGGTCATGGGATCGTGGCGGCTGCTGGGCGTGGCGACCGCGGCGGGCTACGCTGTCGGCCGTGACGGCAAGCACGAAGCGTACCAGGTTCGTCTCGTTCGTCGTCGGCTGCGGCCTGCTCCCGGTCGCGCTGGCGCAGGAGCCGACGGCACCGACCGAAACCGATCCGGTCGCCGCGATTGTGGCCGAGATGCGGAGCGCCGAGACGGCGCTGCGGGCGGTCGCGCTCGAGATGACGACCAGCGGTCAGTTGCCCGGCGGCCTGGCCGTGACGACCCGCGGCTCCCTGCGTGTCCTGCGCGGAACACACCCGGCGATCCAGACCAGGCTCGAGTACCAGTTCGCCGACGGCCTGCGCGGCCAGCTCGAGTCGGTCGAGGACGCCGACGGCGTGACGATCTTCGAGGACAACCCGGCGTTCGGCGAACTGCACCTGCGGATCGCCCCCAAGGAGGTCGCCGACCTGCGCTGGGCCGGCGAGGTGCTGCAGCGCTCCGACCTGCCGGGCATGCACGATGCGCGCGCCGACGCGCCGCTCGGCAGCGGCATGGTCGCGGACCTGCAGCGGCACTTCGAGCTGAAGCCGGACGGGCGCAAGACGCGCAGCGACGCCACCGGCACCGCCGAGCCCGGGGTCTGGCTGGTGGGCCGGCGCCGGCCCGGTCTGGACGTCGAAGACCCCGATGTGCCGCTCGCCGATCGTGTCGAGGTGTTCGTGCGCGGTCGCGACCACGCCCTGCTCGAGGTGCGCGAACTGCAGGGCGACACCGAGCTGCAGCACATCGTCGTCGGTCGGCTCGAGGTCGACCCGACGCTCGATCCCGCGTCGTTCCGCGTCGACGCGCGCGACGTGCCGCTGCGCGACGTCAGCCAGCATCTGCCGATGTGGGAGCGGATCCAGAAGGTGCTACTGAAGGCCGAGGCGAAGGCCGGCGAAGGCCAGGTGCGGCCCAGTCGCAGGTAACCAGTCGCAGGTAACCAGTCGCAGGTAACCCGTCGCAAGTAGCCGGCGTGGTCAGCCGAGGTCTTCTTCGGCCGGTGGCGTCTCGAGCAGTTCGAGGCCTTTGTAGCGCGACTTCGCGTAGTCGATCTCGAAGTCGGAGTGGAACAGCGCGACGAAACGATCGGCCTCGTCCTTGACCACCATCGGCAGGATCTCGAGCAGCTCGTCGGTGACGTTCTGGATCCAGCGCGCGCGGGTCCACGACTTGCGATCGAGGCGGAGCTCGACGTTGTACTCGTTCTCCAGCCGCCACTGGAACACCTCGAGCTGCAGCTCGCCGATCGCGCCGAGCACCGGTTCGCGCGCGCCGACGCGCGGCCAGAACACCTGCACGACGCCTTCCTCGCCGAGCTGTTCGAGCGCCTTGTTGAAGCCCTTCGACATCGACGGCTCGCGCGGCGCGACCTGGGCGAAGATCTCCGGCGCGAAGCGCGGGAAGTTGCGCACCTCGAAGCTCGGTCCGCTGCTGAGCACGTCGCCGACGCGGAACATGCCGGGGTTGATCAGCCCGATCACGTCGCCCGGCCACGCCTCCTCGATCGAGACGCGCTCCTGACCGAAGAACCGGTGCGGGTGCGACAGGCGCACCTCGCGGCCGAGCCGCAGGTGCTTGGCCGACATGCCGCGCTCGAAGTGGCCCGCGGTGACGCGCAGGAACGCGATGCGGTCGCGGTGCTGCTTGTCCATGTTCGCCGCGACCTTGTAGACGAAGCCGGCGAAGTAGCCCGCGTTCGGCGGGATGCTGCCGTCGACGGTCGGCAGCGGGCCGGGCGCCGGGGCGATCTCGAGGAAGCGCCGCAGGATGTCCTCGACGCCGAAGTTGACCAGCGCGGAGCAGAAGAACATCGGCGAGATCTTCTGCTGCAGGAACAGGTCCATCGTGAACGGCTGGACGCAGTTCTCGACCATCGCGAGGTCTTCGAGCAGCTGGTCGTGGGCCTTGGGGCCGAGTTCCGCGCGCAGCCGCGGATCGGTGGGGCCGGTCGTCTCGACGAGCGCGCGGGTCGCGTTGTGCGCGGTGCGCTCGAACAGCGACACGCGCTGGTCCCGCAGCGAGTAGACGCCGCGGAAGGCCTCGCCCGAGCCGATCGGCCAGGTCGCCGGCACGATCGTGATGCCGAGCACCTTCTCGACCTCGTCCATCAGGTCGAGCGGCGCGCGCGACGGCCGGTCCATCTTGTTGACGACGGTGACGATCGGGATGCCGCGTTCGCGGCAGACCTTGAACAGCTTGATCGTCTGCGGCTCGACGCCCTTCGCGCCGTCGATCAGCATCAGCGCCGCGTCGGCGGCGACCAGCGTGCGGTAGGTGTCCTCGCTGAAGTCCTGGTGGCCCGGTGTGTCGAGCAGGTTGACGCAGTGGCCCTCGAATTCGAACTGCAGCGCCGAGCTGGTGATCGAGATGCCGCGCTTCTTCTCGAGCTCCATCCAGTCCGAAGTCGCATGCGCACCGCCGCGCCGCGCCTTGACCGAGCCGGCCTCGCGGATCGCGCCGCCGTACAGCAGCAGCTTCTCGGTCAGCGTCGTCTTGCCGGCGTCGGGGTGCGAGATGATCGCGAACGTGCGGCGGCGGCGGATCTCCTGGTCGAGGTCGGGCATCGGGCGGTTTGCGAGGGCGAACAGCGTAGCCGGCCGGCTGGCGAATGCGACCCTCGGCGGTCCGGTTGCCGTTTCGGCGGATCTCACTACCCTCACCGGATGCCGTTGTCGTGCGCCGCGTCGTGCTCGTTCGCCCTGCTGTCGGTGGTCGTGGTGGCCGGTGGCCTGCCCGGCCAGCACACCTTCACCGTCGGCGCCGGGACCACCTACCCGCAGATCGCCGACGCGCTGGCCGTCGCCGACGTCGGCGACACGGTGTTGGTGCTGCCCGGCAGCTACACCGGCTTCTACCTCCTCGAAGGTGTGACGATCCGCGCGCTGGTGCCAGGCACCGTGTCCGTCGACGGCGGCTTCATCTCGCAGGTCCACGCGCCGGCCGGCCAGACGGCGCAGCTCGTGGGCCTGCGCTTCGCGTCGTTGGGCCTGATCGGGCGCGCGGTGCTCGACCAGTGCGTCGTCGATGGCAGCCATGGCACGCTGACGATCAGCTCGGCGACCGTGACGATGCGGGCCTGCACCGTCGCGCCGCCGGCGACACCGTGGATCCCGATCCAGAACGCCGTCAACATCCTCTACAGCGACGTCTCGGCGATCGATTGCCAGTTCGTCGGCCACGCGTCGATCCCGTCGCAGTCGACGACCGCCGAGGTCGCGCTCGATCTGGTCGCTGCGCGGTTCCGCGGCAGCTTCCTGACCTTGATCGGCGGCTCCGGCGACCCGCAGACCGGCTACCTGCCGGCGCTCCGCGTCGATGGCGCGAGCGAGGTGCGGATCAGCGACTCGATGCTGTCGGCGACCGGCACCTGCGCGGTCGAGAGCAGCGGCGACGTGCGCCTCGACCGTTGTGCGGTCACGCCGACCTGCGCCGCGGTCGGGAACGGCCCCGTGCTCGGTGTGCAGCAGACCGGTCCGCTGCAGAACGGGATGCCGTTCGTGCTCGCCTTCCACACCGCGGCGGGCGGTGTGGTGGGGGTCTGGGCGGCCGAACGCTTCGTCGCGACCCCGTCGCCGGTGTTCGAGCCGTCGGTGCTGCTCGATCCGGTGGCGGCCTTCCCGGCGGCGTTGCTGGTCGCCGATGGCGCCGGCGTCGCACCGGCGACCTGGTCGATCCCCGCCGACGGCGCGCTCGTCGATCGCTCGTTCTGGTTCCAGGGCATCGGCGGTCTCGCCCTGCCATTGCTGACCAGTCCGCTGGGCGGTGGCGTCATCCGCTGAACCCGCGACGCGCGGGGCGGTCAGTGGGACTCGCCGCCCGGCGACTCGCGACCCTGTGGCTCGGCCGGCTTTGGCTCGACCTTCGCCGCGGCACGCAGCTTCTCGACCCACCCCTGCTGCTGCGGCGGCGCTTGCGTCGCCAGTTCGGTGAGCCAGCGCTCGCGGTCCGCGTGCTGCGGCTCGTGGACCGCGAGCCAGGCGAGCATCGTCCAGCGATCGTGCGGATCCAGACGGCGGCGCTGCTCCTCGTCGCCGACCGCGTCGAGGAAGCCGCGCTCGGCCGGCGGCGGCAATTGCTGCGGCTGGTCGGCGAGGATCTCCGGCAGGGCCTTCTCGAGCACCTTGGGATCGCACCACGCGAGCTTCAGCGCGACCTTGCCGCGCGCGTCGACGACGATCGCCGGATTCGGCAGATCGCCGAACGTGGCGCGGCTGGTGTCACCGAGGTCGTCGACCCAGACCTCGACGTCGAGCTGCAGTTCCTCGCGCGTCTTCTGCGCCAGCGCGCAGCGCTCTGCGTACGTCGCCGGCTGCGCGACGTCGCGGAAGCCGAGCTGGTTGGGATGCGGTTCCCGCTGGTAGACCACGACGACGCGCACGTCGAGTTCCCGGCACTTCACGAGCAGTTGCCGCAGACCTGCGGCGTTGCGACGGAACGGCGGTCAAGTGTAGGCGCCGCCGATCAGCACGACCGGGCGACCGCGCTCGAGCCCGAGGCTGCGTGGGCGGCCGTCGAGGTCCCACAGGCGCAGATCGGGTGCGGTGCTGCCGACCGCCGGCTTCGCCTTGGCGAACTCGGTGCCGGCGTACTGGTCGGTCTGGCGCTTCTCCATCTGCGCCGGCAGGGCCGCGGCGAACGTCGCGAGCGCGGCGAGCAGGGTGGTGGCGGGGAAACGGGTCATCGGGATTCCTCGTGGCTCGGGCCGAAGCGGGTATCGGCATTCTCACGCAGCACGCGGAAGCCGGTGTCGTCGGCGAGCACCTCGGGCCGCAGCCGCATGCGCATCGCGTTGCGGATGAACACGCCGTCGAGCACGAACGAGCCGCCGCGCAGGGCGCGCCAGCCGCCGTCGCCGTACGGGTCGCCGGTCCATTCGAAGACGTTGCCGGTGAGGTCGCAGAGGCCGAACTCGCTCGGCGCGTAGCTGCCGCACGGACGCAGACGGCCGCTCGCCTGGTTGGCGGCGTTCGCGGTGCAAGTGTCGCCGTAGGCGAAGGCGCGCGAGCCGGCGCCGCGGGCGGCCTTCTCCCATTCGCGTTCGCTCGGCAGCCGGTGCGTCACGCCGGTCGTCGCCGTGAGCCAGCGGCAGTAGGCGACGGCACCGGCCCAGCTGACCTTGACGACGGGCAGGTCCGGCGCGTCGGTGGTGAACGTCTGTGCGGCGTCGTCCCAGCGGATGCGGCACTGCGGGCCGCCGAGGTCGAGCCAGCCGGGGTCGACGCCGGCGCGGCCAGTCGCGGCGAGGAACGCGGCGTACTGCGCGTTGCTGGTCTCGCAGCGCGCGAGCCAATAGCCAGGCAGCGTCGGCGTCGTCACCGGGCGTTCGTCCTCCTGGCCGACGCCGAGGTCGTCGCCGCACAGCGCGGGGCCCGGCGGGATCCAGCACCAGTCGGCCTCTGGCGCGGGCCACGGCCAGACGGTCAGCGCGGTGAGCGCCGGCGGTTCGTAGCCGAGTTCGGCCGGCGGCAGCGGCAGCGCCACGCGCGGCCCGCGCTCGCCGAGCTGCAGGGCGTAGCGGCCCGGCGGCAGCGAGAGCGCGAACGTGCGCGCGGCGGGTAGAGCGGTGCGTTCGCCGAAGCCGTCGCGGGCGACGGTACAAAGCCAGAGTGCTTCGCCGCTGCGGTTGTCGATCGCGACGCGGCGGACCTCGCGCGCGGCAGGGGCGCCGTGGCAGCTGGCCAGGGCCATCGGCAGGGCGAGCGGCAGCAGGCGAAGGAGTGAGGCGATCACGGGCGACGGACGCGGGGCGTCGGCCGAGCTTACCGGGATTCCGTGCGCGCCGCGTGGAGCCGCGCCACGACCGGGCGGATGTGCCTGGTCCACACGGCGTAGCCGTCGGCGTTGAGGTGCAGGCGATCGGCGCGGAACCAGCGCGCGTCGGGGCGGCCGTCGGCGGCCATCAGGTCCGCAGTCGGGTCGACGAACTGCAGGTTCGGGTCGCCCACGCAATCGGCGCGGACCAGACGGTTGGCCTCGCGGACCAGCGCGACGTGCTGTTCGCGCGCGAGCGTCGGCGTGATCGCGACGAAGCAGATCGGCAGGTCCGCGTCGGCGTGGCGGACGCGCGCGACGAACAGCCGGAACAGGTCGCGGACCTGCTCGGCCGACTTCGGCCGGTCGCCGGCGAGGTCGTTGGTGCCGCTGAACAGCACGACGACGCTCGGCGCGTAGCGGCTGACGAGGCGCTCGGACCAGTAGCAGCTGTCGAACAGCCGCGAGCCGCCGAAGCCGCGCTGCACGACCGGCAGCGGCGCCATGTCCCGTGCCAGCGTGGCCCACAGCCGGATGCTGGAGCTGCCGACGAACACCACGCCGTGCGGTGCCGGCGGCAGGATGGCGTCCTGTTGGTCGAACTTCGCCAGCTCGGCGTCCCAGGCCAGCGGGTCCTCGCCGGACGGGATCGCGGGCGGGGCCAGCGTCGTCGGCGATGACGCGGTCGCGGTCGGTGTGGTCGGTGGCGCGCCGCAGGCGGCCACCAGCAGCGCGAGCAGCAACGTGGCCGGCGCGCGCACGGTCAGACGCGGTCGGGATCCTGGCCGCGCAGCACCGAGTTGCCGGTGAACGTCTCGCGCAGGTTCGCGGTGGCGGGCTTCTGCAGCATCGCCTCGTCGAGGCGACCGCTCTGGGCGAAGAACGCGATCGGGTTCTTCCAGACGAGCTGCTCGATGGCCTCGCGGGCGTAGCCGGCCTGCTCGAGCTTGACGACCGTGCGCGGCACCATCATCGGGTCGCTGACGCCCCAGTCGGCGGCGCTGTTGACGACCATGCGCTCGACGCCGTACTCGCGGACGATCGCGACCATGCGCGCCGGGTCCATCTTCGTGTTCGGGTAGATCGAGAAGCCCGACCAGCAGCCGAGGTCGCGCGTGATCTTGATCGTCTCCTCGTTGCCGTGGTCGAGCAGCAGGCGCTGCATCGGGAAGTTCTGCTCGCGGACGATCGCGATGCAGCGCTCGAAGCCCTTCTTCTTGTCGCGGTGCGGCGTGTGCACGAGCACCGGCAGGTCGTGGCGCTTCGCCAGCTCGAGCTGCGCGGCGAAGAACTTCTCCTCGGTCCTGGTCTGGTCGTCGAGGCCGATCTCGCCGACGCCGACGCACGAGTCCTTCTCGCAGTAGCGCGGCAGGATGTCGAGCACGGCCTGGTTGATGCGATCGTCGTTGGCCTCGCGCGGGTTGAGGCCCATCGTGCAGAAGTGGTGGATGCCGAACTGCTGCGCGCGGAAGCGCTCCCAGCCGATCAGCGTCTCGTAGTAGTCGACGAACGTGCCGACCGAGGTACGGCTCTGGCCGAGCCAGAACGCGGGTTCGAGCACCGCGCGGACGCCGGCGAGCGCGAGGCGCTCGTAGTCGTCCGTGATGCGGCTGAACATGTGGATGTGCGGTTCGAAGATCAGCATCGGCGGGGTCCGTTCGGCGGGGGTGTACGGGTCGGCGGGATCAGACGCCGGCGAGGCGGGCGAGCACGGCGCGGATCGCGGCGCGCGGTTCGCGCGGCAGGCGTTCGGCGGCGAACGGCCGCAGGTCGGCGCGACCGAGCGCCAGCAGGCCTTCGGCCGCGGCGAGGCGCACGCCGTCGTCGCCGTGTTCGAGGCCGCCGACGAGCCGCGCGGCCGAGCCCTGGGTCGGCGCCATGCCGATCAGGCGCCAGGTGTCGCGCCAGACGGCGCGGCCGGCGGCCTCGCGTTCGGTCGCCAGGTCCTGCAGCATCTGCGACAACGGCGCGTTGGCGTGGCGCTCGGCACCGAGCGCGCGCTGCAGCGGCAGGTCGAGGAACGCGAGCTTCAGCAGCAGCTTGTTGGCGGTGGCCTGGTCGAAGCCGGGCTGACCGACCACGCGCGCGAACAGGTCGCCGTCGCAGATCGCCGCCTCGAGGTGCAGCACGACGTTGGTGCGCTGCACCTCGCCGAGCAGCCGCACCGTGATCGGTCCGACCGGCAGCACGTGCAGCGCGCGCAACAGCATCGCGCGCTCCTCGATGTCGCCGTGGGCGAACAGGTCCCACAGCTCGGCGTCGGTCGCGGTGACCGCGAGCAGCAGCCAGGCGGCGGCAAGGTCGCAGTTGCGGAACGCGCCGAGTTCGACCGTGCCGGGGCCGAGCTGCGTGCGGCCGCTCGGCAGCGGGTCGCGGCCGCAGCGCCGCGGCAGACCGGGGAACACGACCGGCAGGCGGCTGCGGTCGGCGCGCACCTCTTCGCGCAGGGTCGCGAGCACCGCGGTGGTCGTCGGGGCGAGGCGGGCGGCGAGCTGGTCGGGCGTCGACATGGGGCCGCGCAAGGTAACGCCGCGGGCCGCGCAGGTCACGGTTGCAGCGGGCGTGCTTTCGCCGCGGCGTCTGGCTAGGGTAGCGGCGATGG
>CAYMRG010000199.1:3099-8723 GCA_964392555.1 uncultured candidatus Brocadiaceae bacterium | reverse complement strand
CGACGGGCAGACGAACTACCGGCAGTTCGCAGCCGCCAGAGCCGCGGACACCACGGCGGCGATCACGCTTTGACACCCAGAGCAGAACGTCTGCCCGGGTGATGGCGATGTTCCTTCACGGAACCGCAGGGAGCGCGTCTCGGTAGGCGACGCCCTTTCCCCAATTCTTCCATCAGTTGCGCCTACTCGGCCCGACCAGCTCGGTGAGCAGCGATGGGCAGGGGCACACCGACTCCACGACCCACAGAACATACCGGATGTCGCAGACCACGTTGCGCGATCGCTCCGCATTCCAGCCGAAGTCGCCGGCGACGTTCTCGAACACGCGATCGAAATTGAGGCCGATCAACTGGCCCCGGCCATCGATCACGGGCGATCCGGAGTTGCCCCCGGTCGTGTCGCCGTTGGTGAGGAAGCACACCGGCACGTCGCCGAGCCGGACGTCGAACCAGCGACTCGTCTGGCGCTTCTGCGCCGCCTCGAGCAGGGCCGGCGGGTTGGCGAACGGCTCCCGGCCGGTTTCCTTCTGCAGCAGGCCGGCGACGGTTGTGTGTGGCGTGTAGAGAACACCGTCGCGTGGCGCATAGCCTTGGACCTCGGCGATCGAAACGCGCAGGGTGCTGTTGGCGTCGGGATAGAACGACTTGCCGCGGAACGCCTCCTGCGCCTCGATCCAGCGTCGGCCGATGTCGAGCATCCGGCCGCCGCGCTCGCGCTGTCGCTGCTGCAAGGCCTGGCGCTCGCTGGCCAGGGCGCGCGCGACGCAGACCAGCGGATCCTCGCTCTTGCTGATGGCGGCGAGGCCACCTTCGCAGAGCGACTTGCGAGCCGCGGCATCGCGCATGGTCGTGCGGTCGCAGACGGTGCCGGCGGCCCCTTCGGTGTCGAGGAGCGACAGGCCGTCGAGGCGCTGCGCCGACGACATGGCCGCCAATTCACGCAGCAGGATCTCCAACAGCGGCCGCTGCAAACTGTCCCAATCATCGGTCGCCGAGGCTTCGGCAACCGCGCGCACGAGCCGCGGCGGAAGCTTGCCGTCGGCACTGGCGGTGGCGGCCCCGCACGCTTCGACCAGCAGCGAGAGCAGCGGAATGTCGCCACCCAACACGGCCGCGAACCACATCGTGGTGTCGCGCTCGATGGTCGCTGCCTCGGCCTCGTCCATCGCCAGCAACTCGTCGAGCACGCTTCCCCACTTCGCCTTGCGCGCAGGATCGGCATCGACCCAGGCGCGGAACGCGGTCTCCTCGTCGACCTTGCGCGCGACCACGGCGTTGCGGGCGAGGCCGAAGATCATTCCTTGTGCGTTCTTCTGCACGTTGGCCAGCGACTTGATGCGATCGGCGACCGCGAGCCCCATGGCCTCGCTTTGCTTGCCGGCTCGGTCGAACACGGTGAGTGCCTCGGACAGCACCGCGTCGCGGCGAGGGAAGACGTAGCCCTGCTGCGTCGCGACGCCGCGGCTCGACTTGTAGCGCTGGGTGCGGCCGGGATAGCCCATGATCAGCGCGAGGTCGCCGCTGGTGATCCCCTCGGTCGCGACCTTGAGGAAGTGCTCCGGATGGAACGGCACGTTGGCGGAGTTGTGCTCGCGCGGCGCGCCATCGGGTCCGACGTAGGCGCGGAAGAACGTGAAGTCGCCGGTGTGGCGGGGCCATTCCCAGTTGTCGACCTCGCCGCCGAATTCGCCGATCGCGCGCGGCGGCACGTAGACGAGCCGAACGTCGCGGATCTGCGTCCAGTGGTAGAGGTGGTATTCCTTCCCCTCGAGGAAACTGGCGACCGTGCACTTGGTGTTGGGTTCCGCCTTCTGGCCGGTCGCGACCAGCGCGGCCAGCGTCTCCTGGGTGATGCTCCAGCGCTCGAGGTCGCTCGTCGCCTTGTCCTGGGCTGCGTGGACCGTCGCGGTGACGTCGTCGATCCGTCGCAGAACCGAAGCCACCATGTCAGGCGCGGGCAGCTCGGCCTGCCGATCGGTCGCAGCGTAGCCGTCGCGCAGGTAGTTGTGTTCGGGCGAGCTGAGGTCGCTGACCGCGCCGAAGCCGCAGTGGTGGTTGGTGACGAGCAGGCCATCGGCCGAAACGAACGAGGCCGTGCAGCCGTTGATCTGCACGGTTGCCGACAGCACGCCGCCCTTCTCGGGGTGCCAGAACTCGTCGCGCGTCATCTTCATGCCGCGCTTCTGCAGCGCGGTCCAGTCCATCTCGCGGACCTGGGTCGGCAGCCACTGGCCTTCGTCGGGCAGCAGGGCGATGGCGGTGAGCAACAGCAGCGGGCGAAGGATCATGCCTGATCTATACGCGGTGCGGCGACCGCTGCGAACACCGCTGACCCGATCGGGGGCGCCCTTTGACCGGAGCGAGGCCGCGGGGCACGATGCGTCCCCCGGGGTCCCATGCACCAGATCCACCAGATTGCCGCCGTCGCGCTGCTGTCGCTCGTCGCCCTGCCGGCCCAGAATTCGACGCACAAGGTGCGCGCCACGCCGAGCGGGACCGCCGAGCGGGCCGGATCGGCGGTCGCCTGGCGCCGGGACTTCGCCGCCGCGATCGCCGAGGCCAAGCGCAACGACCGGCTGGTGTTCTGGTACCTGGCGACGGTGCCTGGGACGCCGATGGACCGCAAGGACGAGATCGATCACTACATGCGCGGCGGCCCGTTCTCCTGGCCCTCGACGATCGCCCTGCTCAACCTGCGCTTCGTCGCGGTGGCCGCGACACCCACCGCCGAGCAACAGCAGGAGTACGGCCTCGAGCGGCAACGCTTCATCGAACCCGGCTACCTGGTCCTCGACGGCGACGGCAAGGTGCGCCTGCGCATGAACCAGGTGACCACGCTTCACCCGCAATGGTTCGAAGGCCCGCTGCGCCGGCTCGTCGGTGCCCCGCCGCTCGACGCGATCGGCTCTCCGGCGCTTGCGGCCGCGTGGACGGCCTACCGCAGCGGGGACCGCACGGCGGCGATCGCCGAGGTCGAACGGGTGCTGGCCAACGCCAACACCAAGCCGCCCCTGGCCGCCGAGGCTCGCTGGCTGTGGGGGGCCGCCTTGCGCCGCAGCGGCGACCGTGCCGGTGCGGAAGCCGTGTGGAGCAAGTTGGCGGTCGAGTTGCCGAACGAGCCGCTCGCGTGGAAGGCCGCGCTCGAGGCCGAAGGTTTCGGTCCGTTCACCCGCGGCTTCGAGGACTTCCTGCCCTTGCCGGCCAGCGTGCTCGGCGACACGCCGATCGACGGATCGCGCGCGCAGGGTTGCTACGACGAGGGTGCGGCCTGGCACCGCGCCGTGTCGTTCCTGTTGACGATGGATGACGGCGATGGCGTCGTCCGCGACAGCATCTACGACTTCGGCGGGACCGACAGCCTGCCGAACGTCCACGCCGCCGTGACGTGTTTGGTCGGGCAGGCGCTGCTGGCGGCTGCGGCTCGGGCCGAGCGCGGGGAGTTGGTGCTGTCCACGGAGGAGCAGGACCGGTTGCGGCAGTTCCTCGTGCGGATCCGCGATCATGCTGCCGACGACGCCTGGCTTGCGCTCGAGGACCGCGACGAGATCCTGTGGGCGCGGGCCTACGCGGTGCGCTTCCTGCAGCAATGGCAGGTGCGGCGTGGCACTGGCGATGGCGATGTCAAACCGGCGCTCGAGCGGGGCACCGCGGCGCTGTTCGCGCTGCAGCCCGAGACCGGCGTCTGGTTCCACGAGTATGGCAACCCGTTCGCGATCGCGACGGCGCTCCAGGCCCTGCACGCCGCCGGGCAGGCGGGTGTCGCCCTCGACCGCGAACGCATCGATCGCGGCTTGCGCGCGCTGGCGGCCAATCGCACGGAGCAGGGCGCGTTCACCTATGGTCACACGCGGCGAGGCCCGCCGAGGGCTTCGCTCGAGGGGGCGGCGGGGCGCATGCCGCTGTGCGAGCTGGCGCTGTTCCTGTTCGGCGCGTCGGACGACCAGCGGTTGCTGACCGCGGTCGAAACGGGGTTCCGCCACCACGACCTGATGGGCGCCGTGCGCAAGTACGACGACCACGCGGATCGCAACGGTTACGGCGGGTTCTTCTTCTGGTTCGACATGCTGGGGCGCGCGGAAGCCGTCATGCACCTCGCCGATACCGAGGCCCGACTGCGTTGGCAGGGTCTACTGCGGCAACAGGTTCTCGACCTGGCCGAGTTCGACGGGTGCTTCGTCGACAGCCACGAGCTGGGGCGGGCCTACGGCACCGCGATGGCGCTGCTCTGCCTGGACACCCTGGCCCGCTGACCGTCGGGACTGATGGATCGATTGGGGAAAGCCGGCGCCCGCCCCGAACGGCAGACCGTGTGTGCGGGCTTTCCCCAATCGTTCCATCAGTTGCCGAGGACTTCGAGAATCCAAGGCGCGTGCGGGTGCCCCATGTCCCGCGCGGCAGCCGCGAGGTCGACGAGGGCGCGATCGCCGAGTTGCATCGCCAGCGCCAGCAGCGCGAACACGTCCTGTTGGCTGGCCGTGGCGAGCTGCGTGGTGAACCAGCCGGGGTCGCAGTGGCGGTCCGCCGCGCGCCGCAGCTCGGCGGCAACCGGTGGTGGCACGGCGCTGTTGGCTGCAACCTGCTCGAGCAGCCAGGTGGCGCTCGTCGCGTCGCCGCGTTCCAGCATGGCGCACACCAGCGGTTCGAGGTGACGCGCCAGTCGGTCCTGGTAGCGGCGCGGGGCGTCGGCCAGATCGGCGAGCACGAATCCGGCCGCATGCAGGGGCAGGTTGGCGGCGAGGTCGCGGGCGACTTGCGGCCGCAGAGCACCGGGGGCCTGGGTCGGAGGCAGCAGGGCGAAGTCGGCGACGGGGGCGGCGACCACCGGTGACGGCGCGGCCCGCAGGCGGACGCCGGCGATCGCGGCGGCGACCAGGCGCTGCGGCAGGCCGGCCGGCCCGCGTGCGGTGGTGTCGCTGGCGGCCAGCATGCGGACGAACCGTTCGACATCCTCGGCAGCGACGTCGGCGGCGAAGGCGATCTCGCCGAAGCCGGCCGCGAGCAGGGCACCGAACGGCACTTCGCCCGGTATGCAGATGAGGCCCTGCGTCGAGACCGCCGCCGCGCTGCCGGCGCGGAGCGGCACGACCAGGGGGGCGTTGGCGGCCGCGGCGCGCACGGCGGTGACGCAGCGGCGGATGGCCGACTCGCCGAGGCGCGGTTGGTCGCCGTGCTGGCGGAGCACGCGCACTGCTTGCAGCAGCGCCTGTGCTGCGTCGCGGGCCTGCCCGCTGCGCCGATCGTCATCCCCCCGGGCCACGCTCGGCTATCGACCGGTGGGAAGGTCGGGCTGCACTGGGGCGGCGGCGGCAAACGCGGAGTTGCCCGAAGGACCCATGCTCATCGGGGGCCGGCTCTGCTAAACCATTGTGTCCTGTGACCAAGAGCATGCGCAGCCACTGGATCCTCCAGATCCTCATCCTGCTGGCCCTGGTGCCAGCCGCCTGCGGCGATGGCATCGTGCGAGCCGGTGCCCAGCAACAGCCGACGGCCAAGGAGCCTTCGGTCTTGGTCGTGACGTTGTCCGGCAAGCTGGGGACGCCGGAATTGGCGCGTTGCCACCGGACCTTGCGGCAGGCCGAGGCCCACAACCTGGAACCGGGCTTGGTCCGCAGCATCATCTCTCTT
>CAYMRG010000199.1:0-3089 GCA_964392555.1 uncultured candidatus Brocadiaceae bacterium | reverse complement strand
CAACCTGAGCCGGGTGATCTTCTGGCTCGACGCGGCGGGCAGCCAGGGCGAGGACGAGGTCGACCTGCAGAGCCTGTTCGACCGGATGCAGAGCAGCTCGGTGGCAACGGTCGCCGTCGTTCACGGGCACGTCACGCAGGGCGCCGCCTACCTCGCCTTGCTGTGCGACAGTCTCTACTGCACGCCCAACGCGCGCTTCGGCGAGTTGACCCAGCCGGAGGCCGGTTGGGAAGAGCTGTTCGCGGCGTCGCCCGAAGGGGCGATCGCGCAGCGGTTGGACGCCTTCCGCGACCAGCTGGCGAAGCGACTGGAACGGCGCAAGAACCCGCTGTCGCCCGACGGCAAGCAGCTGGCGTTGGCGATGGGTGATCCGCGGGTGCAGATGATCGCGGCCACCGTGCGGCAAGGCGGCATCGAGCGCGAGCGGGTGTTCGACAGCCACGAGCTCGACAAGCTGCGCGACAGCGGTGCGAGCGTGGTCGGCGACACGCCGTTGACGCGGCCGCTGATTCTCGACGGACCACAGGCCGAACAGTACGGCCTGAGCTCCGGTACGGTGCAGAGCCTCGACGACCTCGCCGGCTTCCTGCTGATCGACCGCGACCTGATGGGCGAACTGTCGACCAACTGGGCGGAACACATGGTGGGCTGGCTCGAGATGATCCAGCCGTTCCTGCTGGTCGCCGGCTTCCTGCTGATCCTGCTCGAGGTCAAGACGCCGGGTGTCGGGCTGCCGGGGGTGCTGGGCGTGCTGTTCCTCGGCCTGGCGATGTTCTACAGCTACCTCGTCGGGCTCGCCGAGGTCACCGAGATCCTGGTCTTCTTCCTCGGCCTGGCCGCGTTGGCGGTCGAGATCTTCCTGCTGCCCGGCACGCTGATCTTCGGCCTGATCGGCTTCCTGTGCCTGGTCGTGTCGCTGGTCCTGAGCCGGCAGTCGTTCGTGCTGCCGAGCAACGCGATGGAGGAAGGCGTGCTGCTGCACAACCTGACCAGCCTGACGCTGCTGTTCGTCTGCGTGCTGGTGCTCACCGCCGTGATGTGGCGCGTGCTGCCGAAGGTTCCCTACCTGAACCGCGTGCTGCTGCCGGCGCCGCAGCCGGCACCGTCGACCGGTGGCAGCGCCAGCGGTCTCGGGCTCGGCGACGCATCCCTGACGGCGCTGGTCGGGCGGGTCGGACGGGCGATGACGGTGCTGCGGCCGGCGGGCACGGCGGAGATCGACGGCCAGCGGCTCGACGTCGTCACCGAGGGCGAATTCGTCGATCCGGGCGTGCCGGTGCGGGTGCTCTACGTGCAGGGCACGCGCATCGTCGTCGCTGCGGTCGCGGCCGGCGCCGTCGGCGGCGAACACGACCGAGCCGGCGAGCGCGGCAGCGTCGGCGTCGTCCTGCTGCTGGCGATCGTCGGCCTCGCGCTGATCGTCGCCGAGGTGCTGTTCGTCTCGTTCGGCGTGATCAGCGTCCTCGCCGGCGTCGCGTTGATCGGGGCGGTGTTCGTCGGCTTCCAGGAATCGACGGCAATCGGCGTCGTGGCGCTGGTCGGCGAAGCGATCGCGGCGCCGATCGTGCTCGCGTTCGCGTTCAAACTGCTGCCGCGGACACGCTTCGGCAAGGAGATGATCCTCGCCGGACCGACCGTGCCTGGATCGGCCGCGGCCGCCGATCCGCAACTCGATGCGCTGCTGCACAAGCACGGCACGACGCTGTCGCCGCTGCGGCCCGCTGGCTACGCGCGCATCGAGGGCCACAAGGTCGACGTCGTCACCCGCGGCGAGATGCTCGACGCGAACGTCGCGATCATCGTCGTCGAGGTTGCCGGCAACCGCGTCGTCGTCAAGCAGGCCTGACCTTCCCTCACCTTCCCAAACCCAACCCGCGAGCGAATCTCACCATGTTGCTGCAGTCCACCGACGATGTCCTGAAGTGGGTCGTGATCGGCCTGCTGGTCCTGCTGGCCATCCTGGTCCTGGTCCTGTTGAAGTTCATCAACCTGTGGATCCAGGCCTACATGTCGGGCACGCGGATCGGCCTGTTCCAGCTGGTCGGCATGTCGCTGCGCAAGGTCAACCCGACCGTGATCGTGCGCGGCGCGATCTCGGCGACGCAGGCCGGTCTGCCGATCAACGTCAAGGACCTCGAAGCGCACTACCTCGCCGGCGGCAACGTGACGCGCGTCGTCAACGCGCTGATCGCGGCGGACCGCGCCAACCTCGGCCTCGACTTCCGGCAGGCTGCCGCGATCGACCTCGCGGGCCGCGACGTGCTCGACGCGGTGCAGACCTCGGTCAAGCCCAAGGTTATCGACTGCCCGGTCGACGGCAAGGTCGCGGCGATGGCGAAGAACGGCATCCAGGTGCTGGCGAAGGCGCGCGTGACCGTGCGCACCAACATCAAGCGGCTGGTCGGTGGCGCCACCGAGGAGACGATCATCGCGCGCGTCGGCGAAGGCATTGTCTCGACGATCGGCAGCTCGGAGACGCACAAGGACGTGCTCGAGAACCCGGACCGCATCAGCAAGGGCGTGCTCGCCAAGGGCCTCGACGCGGGCACCGCGTTCGAGATCCTGTCGATCGACATCGCCGACGTCGACATCGGCGACAACATCGGTGCGCGGCTGCAGGCCGACCAGGCCGAGGCCGACAAGCGCGTCGCGCAGGCGGCCGCCGAGAGCCGTCGCGCGATGGCGGTCGCGGCCGAACAGGAGAACATCGCCGAGATCGCGGCCAACCGCGCCAAGCTGGTGCTGGCCGAGGCCGAGGTGCCGCAGGCGATGGCCGACGCGTTCCGTTCGGGCCATCTCGGCATCATGGACTACCAGCGCTACCGCAACCTCGAAGCCGACACGCGCATGCGATCGCAGATCGCGGCCGGCGAGGAAGCGCATCTCAGCAGCGAGAGCCAGAAGAAGAAGATGCCGGGGCAGGAGTAGCCGATGGATCGCCTGCTGCGGTTCCTGCTCAACAACCCGATCCTCGCCTTCATCCTGGTCGCCTGGGTGGCTGGCGTGGTCGGCAACCTGGCCAAGGCGAAGGCGCGCGCGCGGGCCCGCGCCAGCGGGCGTCCGCCGGCACTGCCGGGGCCGGCAGCGGG
>CAYMRG010000198.1:0-8738 GCA_964392555.1 uncultured candidatus Brocadiaceae bacterium | reverse complement strand
GGGCGAGGCGAAGTTCGGCGAGTTCCTCGACGGTCTGGCGAAGAACGACGTGCGCATGCTCGGCGGCAATGGCGCCTGCGCGGTGCAGGTTCGCGAGGGCCAGCTCGACTGGGCGTTCACCGACACCGACGACTACCACGTCGCGAAGAGCAAGGGCTTCCACGTCGCCTGCGTGTTCCCCGACCAGCAGGCAGGCGGCATCGGCACGATGCTGATCCCCAACTCGGTCGCGCTGGTCAAGGGTGGGCCGAACCCCGAGGCGAGCAAGCGCGTGATCGACAAGATCCTCGCCGTCGAGACCGAGGCGCTGCTGGCGGCCGCGGAGAGCGCGCAGATCCCGCTGCGCAGCGGCATCAAGGGCCCCGACGACCCGGCGATCCTGGCGATCGGCGCGTTCCGCGCGCTGCCGTGGGACGTCGCGGCGACCGCGCAGAACCTCGCGCTCTGCGGCCAGGAATTCGGCAAGCGGTTCGGCCAGTGAGCGGACGGCTGGCACGCCTGCCGGTGGCGCTGCCGCTGTGGCTCGCACTCGCGTTCCTCGCGCTGTTCGCGCTGTTGCCGATCGTCGTGCTGGCGATCGAGACGGTGCTCGGCCCCGACGGCCCGACGCTGGCCGCGTGGCGCGCGCTGCTGCACGACGACAACGCGCTGGCGCAGCTCAGCGCGTCGGCGCAGCTCGGCCTCGCCGCCGCCGCGGTCGCCCTGCTGCTCGGCGGCGGCCACGCCTACGTCACGGTGGCGCGCGACCTGCCCGGCGCGAGCTGGCTCGGGCCGCTCGGCGTCGCCCCGCTGGTGATGCCGCCGATCTTCGTCGCGATGGGTTTCGCTGCGCTGTTCCCGGTGCAGGGTTTCTGGCCGTGCGCGCTGCTGCTCGGCATCTCGACGGCGCCGTTCGTCGCGGTGCTGGTGGCGCGCGGCCTGCGCTCGGTCGACGGCCGCGCCTACGAGTCGGCCTGGCTGCTGCGCGGCCGCGCCCGTGCCGAACTGTGGCTGGTCCGCGCGATCCTGCCCGAACTGCTCGCCGGCGGCCTGCTCGCCTTCCTGTTCGCGGTCGCCGACCACGGCGTGCCGGAGTTCCTGACCGTCAAGGGCAAGACCTGGCACACCTATGCCGAGGGCATCTTCTCACGCTGGAACCGGCGCGCCGTCGGCACGACGTTCGAGGACCTGCAGAGCCCGATCGTCGCCGCGCTGCCGTTCGTCGTCGGCCTCGCCTGCCTGTTGTGGCTGGCGTTGCGCCTGCGCGCGGCGGCGCCCGACCGCGGCGTCGCGCAACCGCTGCCGCGCCGGCCGCTCGGCGCCTGGCGCTGGCCGGCGCTGCTGGTGCCGACCGTCTACCTGACCGCCGGCATCGTCGTGCCGATCGTGATCTTCGTGCGCTGGGCGCTCGGCTCGGCGCAGAACAAGGAACCGATGTCGCTCGCGTTCGCCCAGCAGAGCTACGCGAAGGCGATCGACCAGGGCTGGGACCTGCTCGTCCACTCGGTCTGGCTGGCGCTCGGCGTGGCCCTGCTGGTCGTGCTGCTGGCGCTGCCGCTGGCGCGCCAGGCCGCGCGCCGCTGGCCGGTGCTCGACCTGCTCGCCGCGCTGCCGGCGGCGCTGCCGGCGATCCTGCTCGGCATCGGCCTGGTGCGCGCGTTCCATGACAGCCCGGTGCTGCACCACGTCGGCGCCGTCGTCTACGACGGCTGGGGCTTCGCGCTGTGCGGCTACGCGGCGCGCTTCCTGCCATTCGCGGCGCTGACGCTGTCGTCGCAGGTGCGGCGCCAGAGCCTGGCCGCCGAGGAGGCGGCGCGCCTGGTGCCGCGTTCGGCGGTGGCGCGCGCCCTGCGCGTCCACCTGCCGCCGCTGCTGCCCGGGGCGTGGGCCGCCGGCGTATTGGTGTTCGTGCTGTCGCTGCGCGAACTCGACCTCGCCGTGCTGCTGCCGGCCGCGAACGCGACCGCCGTGCGGCGCCTGTCCAACGCCGTGCACTTCCAGCACGAGGACTGGAGCGGCGTGATCGCGCTGATGCTGCTCGGCATCGCGATCCTGGTTCCCCTGATCCCCTCGGTACTCGCCGGCCGTAGGCTCTCGTCCCTGTCGTGATGCACCCGTGACCCGCTCCGTCCACGTCACCGATCTCTGCCTGCGCCGGCCGGCCTTCACGCTCGGCCCGGTGTCGTTCACGGTGCCGGCCGGCGGCCGGCTCGCGATCGTCGGCCCATCGGGTTCGGGCAAGACCACGCTGCTGCGTTGCCTCGCCGGGCTGGAGCAACCGACCGCCGGCACGATCGCGGTCGGCGACACCGTGGTCACCGGCAACGGCGTGCACCTGCCACCGGACCGTCGCGGCGTCGGGCTGGTGTTCCAGGACGGCGCGCTGTGGCCGAACATGACCGCGCTGCAGCACCTGCAGTTCGCGGCGCCGAAGCTCGCCAGGGCCGATGCGCAGCGCCTGCTCGAACGCGCCGGGCTCGGTGCGCTCGCCCAGCGCAAGCCGGCGGCGATGTCGGGCGGCGAGGCGCAGCGGCTCGGCCTGCTGCGCGCCTTGGCGCCCGAACCGGCGGCGCTGCTGCTCGACGAGCCGCTGCGTTCGGTCGACGTCCACCAGCGCGACGCGCTGGTGCTGCTGGTGCGCGCGCTCGCCGACGAACGCGGCCTGACGACGATCCTGGTCACCCACGACCGCCACGAGGCGCTCGCGCTGGCTACCGACTTCGTCGTGCTGCGCGACGGCCGCATCGTCGAGCAAGGCCCCGCCGAACGGCTGCTGCGCGCGCCGTCGACCGCGTCGACCGCCGCGTTCCTGCTCGGCGCCGCGTGCCTGCCGACGCAGCCCGCCGGCGCCGAGGTCGACACGCCGTTCGGCCGCCTGCCGCGGCCGACGCAGGCCGACGGCGACCTGCGCCTCGTGCTGCTGCCCGGCGAAGCCACGGCGCACGCGCCCGGCGACGGCCCGAACCCCGCGCCCGCCGCACGCGGCCGCGTGCTGCAGGTGCTCCCCGGCGACGGCGCGATCCGCCTCGGCGTGGCCTGCGGCGACCAGATCGTCGTCGCCAGCACCGCCGCCCTGCTGCCGGTCGGCAGCGAGGTCGCCCTGACGCTCACCGCCCCCCCCCGTCTGCTGCCGTGGGACCGCGGCGCGCAGGCATCCCTTGGCCAGGAGACCCCGTGATGAACCTCGGCGCGCGAATCGGCGTCCTCGGCGTGCTGCTCGCCGGCATCGGCGGCGCCGTCGCCTTCCTGTCCGGCGGTGCGCCATCCAGCGCCGCCGCGGCGACCCGCTGGGAGTCCGCACAGCAGTGCAAGGCCTGCCACGCGGACCTGTTCGCCGAATGGGACGCGTCGCACCACCGGATCGCGTACACGAACCCCGAGGTGCGCGCGCTCAGCGACGACTTCCGCAAGGAGGAGTGCATGGACTGCCACCTGCCGCGGCCGCTCGCCGTGACCGGCTTCGGCAAGCGCACGCTGCCGCGGCGCACGCACTTCGACGAGGGCGTGAGCTGCATCTCGTGCCACCTCGGCCCGGACGGCGGCATCGTCGGCCGCAACGATCGTCCCGAGGTGCCATGCAAGCCCAAGCGCAACGAGCAGTGGCTCGGCGCCGAGACCTGCTCGTCGTGCCACAACCAGCACGGCACGACCGACCAATGGCGCGCGAGCCGCTACGCGCAGCAGGGCATCGACTGCGCCAACTGCCACATGCCCGAGGTCGAGCGCAAGCGCAACGACCAGAGCCAGCGCATGGGCCGAAAGCACGTCTACCTCGGCTGCCACGACAAGGCGACGCTGCAGTCGGCCGGCAAGTACGAGGTCGCGCGCGATGGTGACGCGCTGGTGCTGACGCTGACCAACGTCGGCGCGGGCCACAACTTCCCCACCGAGGAGCGCCACCGCGCCGTCGACATGGTCTACCGCTTCGTCACGGCCGACGGCCCCGGCGAGTGGCAGCGCGCCTGGCGCTTCCGCATGCCGTACCGCGACGAGATGCAGCCGATCAACCCCGGCAACGAACCCGGCGAGAACACCCAGCTCGAGGCCGGCGCGAGCAAGTCGGTGCGCGTCGCGATCCCCGCCGGCACCACGGCGATCGAGGCGCGGCTGTGGTACCGCCTCACGCCGTTCTGCGACGATGCGAGCGACATGAGCACGCTGCTCGAGGAACGCCGGATCGAACTGCCATGAGCCGCCCCGCCCTTTCGTCCCGTGGGTTCGCCCGGACGGCCGCGCTGGCCGCCGTCGCCGCGCTGGCCGCGTTCGCCGCCGCCTGCAGCGGCACCGAGTCGAAGCCCCCGGCGCCGCAGCTGCCGCCGCTCGTGCTGCAGCCGTGCCTGCCGCAGCTCGAGGCCATGGTCAAGGCAGCTTTGCCGCCGACACCGGCGCAACAGCACGAGCTGAAGGACCTCGCCGAGATCGCGCTGCAGCTCGTCTCGGCCGATGCGCGCACCACGGCCCGCGCCGAACGCGCGCTGCTCGAGCACCCGTTCGCCTGGTCGGCGCTCGAACCGGCGCTGCTCGACGAACGCCTCGAAGTGCGCCAGCGCGCCGCCTGGCTGTGCGGCCAGAGCGGCCAGAGCGTGCTGCAGGTCGCGCTGCTGCTGCGGCTGAAGTACGAACTCGATCCGATCGGCGTGCTGTGGGTCGCCGACGCGCTGCAACGGCTCGGCAACGACGCCGGCCTGCCGTACCTCGACGGCGCGATGGGCGTCGCAGCCACCGCGCAGCAGGCCGGCGAACTCGCGATCGCAGTCTGCCGCGACCGCGGTATCGCGCTCGGCGAGCAGCCGACCTACGTCGAGCTGCAAGGCAAGCTGCGCGAGCTGCACGGCCGCTGGCTCGCGCAGGGCACCAGCGCGCGCGCCGGCGTGGCCGCGCCCGATCCGGCGCTGCTCGCCGCGCGCTACGCGCGCCATCTGGCGACGACGCAGGGCACGCAGCTGCGGCCCGTCGACGACGCGCGCTTCGTCCTGACGCGCAGCGGCGTGCTGGCGCTGCCGATCCTCGAGCGCACGCTGCAGGCCGAGGAACCCTACCTGCGGACGATGGCGCTGCAGGTGCTCAACGAGCTCGGGCGGGTCGCCCACCCGCTCGGGCCGGCGATGCTGCCGCTGCTCGGTGATCCGCTGACCGCGAACTACGCGATCCGCGCCCTGGGCGCGGCGGGCTGCACCGAGGCGATCCCGTTCCTGCGCCAGGACCTCACCGCCAACGACGTCGAGCTGCGCTGGGAGTCGGTGCAGGCGCTCGGCCTGCTCGGCGACACGACCAGCGCCGCCGAGCTGCGGCGCCTGCTCGACGACACCAAGGAGGCGCTCGACGTGCGCGTCGGCGCAGCGTTCGGCCTGCTCTGCCTGGGCCAGGACGCCGCCGCCGAGGCGTTCCTCGCCGAGCGCGAGGCGAAGGGCGACTACCACGCGCAGACGCTGGCCCGGCTGCGCGAACGGCTGCAGAACCGACGCGGCTGAGCCAGCCGCACCACCAGCCGCGGCGATCAGGCCGACGGCTGGCGGCCTTCGGCCTGCCCCTGCTTGCCGCCGAACAGCTTGACGACGAGCGCGCCCAGCGCCGCTACGCCGATCGCGATCGGCTTCCACAGCACCTTGAGGAGGCCCGCCAGCTTGGCGAGCAGGCCGACCTTGAGCGCGACCTTGCCGGCGATCAGGCCGCCGATGCCGTAGGCGGCGAGCTTGTCGTAGGCCGGATCGAAGTCGGTTTAGCGCTGGCCATCGACGAAGCCGGTGACGGCGAGCAGCGTCTTGCAGTGGCCGGCGACCTGCTCGAGCTGCTCGATGCCGCCGACGCCGTTGACGACCAGGTGCCCGGTGCGGCCGAGGATGCGGACGTTGTAGTTGAGCGTCAGTTCGCTGGCGCCGTCGAAGCGCAGCTTCTCGGCCCAATAGAGCTTGTGCTCCGCCATGTCGTAGTGCGGCGGCTCGGCCCAGCCGAGCAGTTCGACCGTCCCCAGTCCGGCCTGCTGCCGATGCTTGCTCTGCTCCGCGCTGCTCGCCTGCATGTCCTGCAGCAGCTGCCCGTAGTCGGGCGCCTCGTCGTCGTTGACATGGCCGTCGTCGCTGTAGCTGAACACCGCGAAGGCCCCGACCTCGCCAAAGTCGTCCGGCAGGGCGACGCCCAGGACCGTCGGGCCGACCTGGTTGCCCAGTTCGGTCAGGAAGCGCCGACCGTCCACACCGGCGAGGTACCGCCAGCCGTCGGGCAGCTTGGCCTCGGCCCAGGTGCCGATCGCGACCGTTCCTACCTGCGGGTGGAAGCGCTCGAGGCGCTGCTCGAGCGTCGGCGCCGGTTCGTCCGGCAGCTCCGGCTCCGCTGGCGGCGGCGCGCCGGCCCCTGGCGACGGCGCCGCCTGCCCCCCTTGGGCCGGAACGGCCGCGACCAGCAGGAGCAAGGAGGTGGCGAACGGGATCACGGCGCGACGCATGCGCGCGGTCTATCGGCACCCGGACGCCCAAATCATGGCTCATCGGCGCCGCGCGCTCGCCCTTTGTGCTCGCGCAGCAGCTCGCGGGCCTCGTCGTAGTAGAGGTTGCGCGGGTCGTAGCCGAGCGCGACGAGCTGCTTCGCCTGCTTGGGCGTGCACAGCCCGACCGCCTTGCGTTCGAGCAGGGCCTCGCGCAACGCCTCGGCCTCGCGGCTCGACAGCGCGGCGACCGGCTCGGCCGGCAGCCCGGCCTTGCGGAAGAACGCGAGCTGCTCCGCGGACGCGCGCTCGCCGGTCCGCGACCGCCGCACGAACGGCGCCAGGTCGATGCCGACCGCGGCGAACGGATCGCGCTTGCGCAGCTGGTAGACGACCGTCGCCGCCTGCGCCTCCTGCTCCTGCTGCGCCAGCTCGAGCGCGCGTTCGAGCGCGATCGCCTGGCCCTCGGCGCTGGTCTCGCCGGCGATCCGCCGCGCGCGCGCCTGCACCTCGGGATCGGCGCTGGCGAAGATGTCGACCGCCTGCGCCAGCGAGTGGCGGCAGTTGCTCGGCACGAAGTCGAGTACCAGCAGGTCCGGCTTGCCGTTCGCGATGCGCGTGCCGCGGCCCACCATCTGCGCGTAGAACGAACGCGACAACACCGGCCGCGCGATCGCCACCAGCGCGATCTCCGGCACGTCGAAGCCTTCGGTGAACAGCGAGCAGTTGACCAGCACCTTGACCTCGCCCCGGCGGAAGCGGTCGAGCACCGGCGCACGCAGCTCGTAGGACGTGCCGCCGTCGACCGCCGCCGCGAAGTCGGCGTCACCGGCCAGTTCGCACAGCACCCGCGCCAGCGCGTGCGCATGCGCGACCGACGCCGCGAAGACGATCGTCGGCCGCTCGCCGCGTTCGCGCCGGATCGGCTCGGCGATCTCGGCCAGGTGCAGCTCCTGCACCAGGATGTCCTCGACGTCGCGCGTCGCCAGCTCGCCCGCGACCTTGCGCACGTTCGAGAAGTCGGCCTGCGTCGCGACCACGAACGAACGGATCGGACACAGCCAGCCGTCGCGGATCGCCGTCCGCATGTCGTATTCGAACGCGACCGCCGAGAACACCTCGCCGAGCGGCACGCGGTCGGCCCGGTCCGGCGTCGCCGTGACGCCGAGCAGGTGCGCGTCGAAGTGCGACAGCACCGCGCGGTACGAATCCGCCGTCGCGTGGTGCGCCTCGTCGACGACGACGATCTTGAACGCGTCGCGCGGGATCGCGCCGAGCCGCTGCCGCAGCGTCTGGATGCTCGCCACCGCGATCTTCGGCCGCGAGCCGTCGGGCCGCGTGAAGCCGCGGTCCGTGAAATCGCGCCGCCCCGCCATCTCGACCGCGACCACGTCGTTGCACCACGCCGCGATCTTCGCCCGCGCCTGCTCGACCAGCTCCTGCCGGTGCGCCAGCACCAGCACCGGCCCCTTCGCCAGCCGCGCGATCTCGGCGAACAGCACCGTCTTGCCGGTCCCCGTCGGCATCACCACCAGCGCGGCACGGTGGCCCTGGCGGTAGGCCGCGCGCACGGCCTCGAGCGCGGCGGCTTGGTAGGGACGGAGCTTCATGGCGACGGCGCGCACCCTACCTTGTGGGCCGTCGGGGGAGAATCGCGACCTCCACCTGGGTCAGGCGAAGAAGTCGTTGCCCTTGTCGTCGACGACCAGGAACGCCGGGAAGTCCTTCACCTGGATCTTCCACACCGACTCCATGCCGAGGTCGGCGTAGTCGAGCACCTCGACCTTCGCGATCGACTCCTGCGCGAGGATCGCCGCCGGGCCGCCGATCGAGCCGAGGTAGAAGCCGGTGTACTTCTTGCACGCCTCGGTGACGGCCTTGCTGCGGTTGCCCTTGGCGAGCATCACGAAGCTGCCGCCGGCCGCCATGAACTGGTCGACGTAGCTGTCCATGCGCCCGGCGGTCGTCGGACCGAACGAGCCCGACGCCATGCCGGTCGGCGTCTTCGCCGGGCCGGCGTAGTAGACGACGTGGTCCTTGAGGTACTGCGGCAGGCCCTCACCGCGATCGAGGCGCTCCTTGAGCCGCGCGTGGGCGATGTCGCGCGCGACGACCATCGGCCCGGTCAGCGAGAAGCGGGTCTTGATCGGGTACTTCGCCAGCTCGAGGCGCAGCTCGCGCATCGGCCGGTTGAGGTCGAGCGCGACGACCTCGCCGCCGAGATCGGCCGCGTCGACGTCCGGCAGGAAGCGCGCCGGGTTGGTCTCGAGCTGCTCGAGGAACACGCCGTCGGCGGTGATCTTGCCCTTGGCCTGGCGATCGGCGCTGCACGACACAC
>CAYMRG010000197.1:0-8833 GCA_964392555.1 uncultured candidatus Brocadiaceae bacterium | reverse complement strand
GCGCCTTCGACCTGCAGCTCGACGCGGATGGCGTCGCCCGGTGCGGCGGCCGGCAGCGCGACCTCGTCGAGGTAGGCCAGCGCCTCACCGAACAGCGACCGGCGGCCCAGCCGCCGCACGTAGCCGAGGTCGAGCTGGCTCAGCGTCGCGGTATCGAGTCCGGCGAGCGCGGCCCGGTGGCGGTGCAGGGCTCGCAGCAGCGGTTCGGCCCGTTCGCCGACGGCCGCGGTCGCGTGCGCGGTGCTGGACGCATAGCGTGCTGCCCACAGCCATTGCGCTGCCGACCCCGGCGCGGCTTCGGTCGCCGTGCGGGCCGGATCGGCGGCCCAGGCGAGCAGCGGATCGACGATCGCGACGAACGCCGCGACCGGATCGGTCGGCGCGTCGGCCTGCGCCGCGGCGGGGGCCAGCGGCGCCGCGAGTGCCAGCAGCGTCAGCGCAGCCGCACGACCCGGCGCGCACCGATCCCGGCCACCTCGACGACCAGGTCGGCGCTGGTCGCCGCATCGATCGCTTGCTGCCATGGTTGCGGGATGACGATCGGGCCGGGGAAGTCCTTGGCCGGGAACGGCTGGGCGCCGTCGACCTCGAGCGTCACACGATACTGGTCGAGCGGGCCCAACTGGAGGCCTGGATCGATGGACCAGGTGGCGGCGGAGCGATCGATGACGATGCCGTGGGTGCCTTCCAGCATGCCGGACCGCGGCAGTTCGCGGCCGCGGTCCTGCCAGAGCATCACGGCCACGGCGACCATCACCAGCGCGGCGAGCAGCAGCGGCAGCGACCAGCGGCGCGGCCGATCGAGACCGAGCGCCGTGCGCACGGTGGCCGTGTCGCGGTGCGTCGCGGTGCGGCGCGCGGTGGCTTCGACCTCCTCGGCGTCGTCCACCAGGCTGCCGAGCTGGTGCTGCAGGGCCTGCAGGCGGGTGAATTCCGCGGCGAGGTCCGGTTGGTCGGCGAGGGCATCCTGCACGGACCGGTCGTTGAGCGGCAGATCGCCGAGCAGGGCTCGGTCGAGGATCGACTGGGCGGTATGGCGGTCGAGGGGCATCACCGGTCCTCCAGCATGGTCGGGGTCAGTCTGGTGCGCAGCCGCTGCAGGGCACGGTAGTAGCGCGACTTCACCGTGCTGATCGGTTCGCTGGTCCGGGCGGCGATCTCCTCGAACGTCGCTGCCGCGAAGTGCTTCTGCTCGACGACGTTGCGATCGTCCGGGTCGAGGGTCGCCAGCGCGGCCGCGACCCGTTCGCGATCGACGGTCGGCTCGGCCGCCGCGACCACCGGCTCGCTCGCGTGGTCCTGTTCGCGGCGGCGGCGCCGCCGTTCGAGAGCCCGCAGCAGTTCGATGACGCCAATCCCGTACGCCCACCGCAGCAGGGCCCCGCGGCCGTCGAAGTTCGACAGCTTGCGCAGGATCGCCAGCAGCGTGTTCTGGACGACATCGTCCAGTTCGTGGGGACGCAGGGGGGAGCCGAGGCGCAGGTTCTTGACCCGCAGCATCGCCGGCAGGGCGGCGAGCTCGGTCGCAAGCTGTTCCTTGGCTCGGGAATCGTCTGCCATCGCCGACCTGACCACCTGCAGGTCCGCGTGGCTCGTCCTGGGAGCTGGCGCGATCTGCCGCAACGGCAGCATCTGCGTCGCGGCGTCCGGACGCAAATGGGAGGTCAGCGGAGTCAGGAATGTGGACATGGCCTGGTTGCTACTTGGCGGAGCTTCCGGTGTTGGTGCGGTCCCTCGGGTGACGCCGGCGGGTCTTGGGGACCCCGCAGCAGGCACGCCGGGCACTGCACCCGATCTCCCCTTGCGGGTGGCCGAGAGTTTCAGCCGGTTTGCGGTTTGGCCTGGTTGGCTTGGCGGATCGGACCATGGCATTCCGCCATGGCAAGAGGCGCCGCTGGCAAGGGGGGTGGGGCGTTCGTTCGGGCGGTATCCCTCATGGAATGACAGTCACGTGTCGAAGAGATGCGGGCCTTCGGGCCCGGCTGTGACGTAGGAGAGACAACTCCCGACGCCGCCGCTGTTCTCCGAGACCGGTGCATCTCCTTGAACTGGCTTGCCCTAGCGACCCCACTCGTCATCCTGCTGCTGGTCATCGCCGCGTTGCTGCGGCGCCGGCTGGAGCTCCGTCGCTACGAGGCCAACGTCGCGGCGCGGGTCGAGGCGAAGGATCGCGGCAGTCATCGGGCCAGGCTGCAGCATCCGAAGATCGACCTGGCGAACTGCATCGGTTGCGGCGCCTGCGTGCGCGCCTGCCCGGAAGATGGGGTGCTGGAACTGGCCTACGGCCAGGCGGTCGTCGTCCATGGTGCCCGCTGCGTCGGCCATGGCCTGTGTGCGGCCGCCTGCCCGACCGCCGCCATCGCGCTGACGCTCGGCGACCTCAAGGATCGCAAGGACCTGCCGGCGATCGACGACAAGCTCGAAGCGGTCGGCGTCCCGGGGCTGTTCCTGGCCGGTGAGATCACCGGCTTCGCGCTGGTGCGGACCGCGGTCCAGCACGGCACGCTGGTCGCGCGCGAAGTCGCGTCGCGGCTCGCCGGCCACGCCCCTGTGCCGACCGCCGAACCGGGCGGCAAGGAACCGCTCGACCTGCTGGTCGTCGGCGCCGGCCCGGCCGGTCTCGCCTGCCTGCTCGCGGCCAAGCAAGCGGGGCTCCGCGCCTACGGCATCGACCAGGCGGCCGAGGTCGGCGGCACGGTCGCCGCCTACCCGCGCAAGAAGCTCGTCATGACCCAGCCGATGGAGCTGCCGCTGCACGGCAAGCTCGGCCGGCTCGAGTACCAGAAGGAAGAACTCGTCGAGCTGTGGCAGGGGCTGGCCAGGCAGCACAAGCTGTCGGTCAAGACCGGTACCGTGCTGCAGAGCATCGAGCGGCGCAGCGACGGCACGTTCGCCGTGGCGACCAGCAACGGCACGGTGCGCGCGCGCCATGTCTGCCTCGCGGTCGGGCGCCGCGGTTCGCCGCAGAAGCTCGGCGTGCCCGGTGAGGACCTGCCGAAGGTCGCCTACTCGCTGCTCGACGCCGAGAGCTACCGCGACCGCCAGCTGCTGGTCGTCGGCGGTGGCGACAGCGCGATCGAGGCGGCCCTGGCGCTGGCCGAACAGCCGGGCAATCGGGTGACGCTCAGTTACCGCAAGGCCGCGTTCTCGCGGCTCAAGGCGCGCAACGAGGAACGCATCAACGCGGCGGCCGCGGCCGGCGACGTGCGCGTCGTGTTCGGCAGCACGGTGGCCGCGATCACCCCGGATCGGGTCCAGCTGCAGTGCGCCGACGGCGTACCCGACGGCGAGGGCGGCGTCGCGACGCAGACGCTGCTCGAGCTGCCCAACGACGACGTGTTCATCTTCGCCGGTGGCTCGCCGCCGTTCCCGCTGCTCGAAGCCGCGGGCGTGTCGTTCGATCCGGCCCTGCGGCCGCAGGAAGCCGATCCCGCGGCCGACCGCGGCACGGGCCTGCTGGTCGCGCTGGCGGCGACCCTGTTCGGGCTGGTCGCGCTGCTCGGTGTGCGGATCTGGTACCGCGGCTACTACGACCTCGCGGTCGGCCTGCGACCAGGGTCGGCGTGGCACGAGTTCCTGCGGCCGCAGGGCACGCTCGGCCTCCTGGCCGGGATCCTGGCGGCGGCGTTGTTCGTGGCCAACCTGCTCTACCTGCTGCGGCGGGCGGGCCGGTTCGGCAACCGGCTGCCCGGCACCCTGAAGGGCTGGATGAACATGCACGTCGCCACCGGCCTCGCCGCGTGCCTGTTCGCGCTGCTGCACAGCGGCTACCAGTTGCGTGAGAGCGCCGGCGGCCATGCGCTGCTGGCGATGGTGGTGGTGGTCGGTGCCGGCATCGTCGGCCGCTGGTTCTACGCGTTCGTGCCGCGGGCGCAGAACGGCCGCCAGCAGGACCTCGAGGAACTGCGCAGCCAGGTCGCCGCGATCGCCGGCGAATGGGATGAACACGGCCGCGGCTTCGGCAGCGACGTGCGCAAGCAGGTCGAGTCGCTGGCGAGTGCCGCGATGTTCGGCAAGGGCTTCCTGGCGCGCGTCGCCGGACTCGTGCGCAGCCAGTGGCGGTTGCGTCGGCAGCTGGCGCGGCTCAAGCACGACGCACTCGCCGAGGGCATCCCGCTCAACGAGGCGCGGCACCTGGTGTCGCTGGCGCAGCGCTCGCACCGGCTGGCGCTGCAGCTGAGCCACTTCGAGGAGGTGCGCGGCATCCTGTCGGTGTGGCGCTGGCTGCATCGCTGGCTCGCGCTGTTGCTGCTCCTGCTGACCATCGTCCACGTCGTCACCGCGATGCGCTACGGCGGCGTCGACTTCGGCGTGCTGCCCGGGTTTGGAGGTGGCAAGTGAAGCTCGCCAAGTGGCTCCTGCCGCTCGTCTCCCTGGCGATCGTGCTGATGCTGACGTGGTGGGACGTCGGCCGCGGCGGCGTCGGTCCAGGTCCGCTGCATCCCGCGCACGCGCGCCTCGCCGAGCTGGCGTCGGCCGACGGCTGCGAGCAGTGCCACCAGTCCGGCGCCGGCATCGACGCGCAGGCCTGCGCGCGCTGCCACGCGCCGATCGGCAAGCAGTTGGCGGCCAAGACCGGTCTGCACGGTCACCTGCCTGCCGACCAGGCGCAGCGCTGCGAGCTGTGCCACGGCGAGCACCACGGCGACAGCGCGCCGCTGATCGCGCCACATGCGTTCCCGCGGCTCGGCATCGCCGAGGCGAAGGACTACGACCACCGCGACGTCGTCGGCTTCCACCTGACCGGCGCGCACCAGCCGCTCGCCTGCGTGCGCTGCCACGTGCGCGCCAACGACGTCAACCCGCCGGAGGGCGGCCGCTTCCTCGGCCTGTCGCAGGCGTGCGAGAGCTGCCACGACGATGCCCACAAGGGCGCCTATGGCAGCGACTGCGCGAGCTGCCACGGCCAGCAGGAGAAGTTCGCCAAGGTGCCGGGCTTCCGCCACCAGGTGTTCGCGCTGGCCGGCGCGCATCGCGAGGTGCGCTGTGACGATTGCCACCGCCCGGGCAGCGACCGCTCGGTCGCGGCGCTGAAGGCGCTGAAGGACCAGCCGGCGCCGCGCACCTGCAACGAGTGCCACGCCGATCCGCACGCCGGTGCGCCCGGCACCAAGCCGGCGCTGCGGCTCGCCGACACCGCGGACTGCAAGCGCTGCCACGACGAGAGCGCGTGGCGCGCGGCGCGCGTGACGCCCGAGCGCCACGCCGAGTACGGGTTCGCCCTGCGCGGTCCGCACGCGACCGCCGAATGCGCGGCCTGCCACGGCGCCGGCGATGCGGCGAACGGCGGCAAGCCGGCGCGCTGGACCGGGGTGGCGCCGAAGCTCGAGGCGTGCGCCGTCTGCCACGAGCACCCGCACCAGCCCGAGCTGATCGCCGCGGCGGTCGCCGCGCGTGGTCCGGCCCAGGGCTGCGCCGGTTGCCACGGCGACGCCGACACGTCGTTCCGCGCCGGCACGATGACGGCCGAGCAACACGCCGCGACCGGTTTCGCGCTGGCCGCGCCACACGCCGAGGTCGCCTGCGCCGATTGCCACAAGGGCAGCGAGCGGGCGCAGCGGTTCCCGGGCCGCAAGCAGGACGACTGCCGTGCCTGCCACGCCGACGTGCACAAGGGCCAGTTCGCGCACGAAGCGCGCTACGGCCAGTGCACCGCGTGCCACCTGACGACGAGCTTCCACCCGGCGCAGTTCGGCAGCGCGGCGCACGCGCAGACCGCGTTCCCGCTGACCGGCGCGCACGATGCGCTCGCCTGTGCGGCGTGCCACCGCGCGCCGGCCGCTGGCGAGCCGTGCAAGTTCGCCGGCACGTCGACGAGCTGCGCCGACTGCCACGCCGACGTGCACAAGGGCGCGTTCGACAAGGCCGGGCGGCCGAAAGTGGTCGCCGGCAAGAGCGGCTGCGCGCGTTGCCACGACACCGCGGCGTTCGCGCCGGTCGCCGGCGCGTTCGACCACAAGCTGTGGACCGGCTACGAACTGCTCGGCGCGCACCAGCAGGTCGACTGCGCGAAGTGCCACCCGCGCACGGCCGCGGCCGGCGGCACGTCGCTGACGCGACTCGGCCCGGCGCTCGGCCAGCGCTGCGAACAGTGCCACGCGGATCCGCACGCCGGTCAGTTCCTCGGCGTCGGCGGCACCGATTGCGCGCGCTGCCACGGGCAGCAGGACTTCCACACGCTGCACTTCGACCACCAGCGGACGCGCTTCCCGCTCGACGCGACGCACGCCAAGGTCGAATGCGCCCGTTGCCACACCGCCTACGACACGCCACGAGGCCCCCTCGTCCGCTACAAGCCGCTCGGTCTCACGTGCGGCGATTGCCACCAGCTCGGTGCCGGTGGGGAGGTGCGCAAGTGAACGTCGTCAAGTCCCTGTTGGTCGGCCTGCTCGCCGTGCCGTTCGTCGCCGCGCAGGCACGCGAAGACGGCGACCACACCGTGCCGGTCACCGTGACCGGTGGCAGCGATCGCAGCGTGTATCTCGACCACGGCCGCGACGTCGGCCTGCAGGTCGGCACGATCGTGCACCTGTTCGCGCCGGGCGCCGCGGCCGTCGAGGCCGAGATCCGCGCGGTCAGCCAGACCTCGGCGCGGGCCGAACTCGCGCCCGGCATCGACCTCCCGCCGGTCGGCACGCACGGCGAGGCCTACGTGACGACACCGCAGGGCGAGCCGGAGCCGGCGACGCCGCAGTCGCCGAAGCCGACCGTTCCCGCGCACCCGCCGTGGTCGCGCCAGGAAGGCACCCGCGACAAGGACCAGCCGCTGCTGGTGCCGACCTACAGCCAGCGCCCCGACGAACGGCCGGCGACGCTCGATGGCCGCCTGTTCGGCTACGGCCAGTGGACGCGCGACCGCGGCGATGGGCGCGCCAACGACTACCTGCTGGCACGCGCCGGCCTGCGGGCCGACGCGACCAACTACCTCGGCTACGGCGAGCGCACGCGGCTCGCCGGCGAGTTCGACGAACGGTCGGTGCGGCTGGCGAACGGCGCGGACGAGGACAACCTGACCGCCCGCCTCGACCTGCTGTCGGTCGCCTTCGGCACCGAGGCGTGGGCCGCGACCGGCGTCGAGGTCGGCCGCTTCTACTCGACCGGCCTGCCCGAGATCGGTCTGGTCGACGGCGTCGAGGTGATCGAGCGCTTCCAGGGCGGCCTGCGCGTCGGCGGCGGCGTCGGTTCGTACCCGCGGCCGTTCCCGGCGCGCGACACCGGCGACGACGTCGGCGTGCACCTGTTCGCCGACTACGTCGCCGATGAACGCCGTAGCTTCGCCGCGGCGCTCGGCGTGCAGAAGACCTGGCACCAGGGCTCGGCCGACCGCGACCTGCTGCTGTTGCGCGTCGACAGCCGGCCGGTCGATCGGATGTGGCTGTTCGCCAGCGCGAAGGTCGACTTCTACACCGGCAGCGACACGATCAAGGGCAGCGGCCCCGAGCTGACCGAGCTGCTGGCGCAGGCGCGCTACGACGGCAGCGCGGCCGGCGCCGGCGTCGTCTTCACGCGGTTCTCCTGGCCGGAGCTGAAGCGCGCCGAGTACCAGTTCCTGCCGGTCGAGCTGGTGCGCGACGGCCACGTCGACCGCCTGTCGCTGACCGGCTCGCTGCGGCCGTGGCGGCCGCTGTCGTTGCGCGGGCGCGTCGACTTCTGGAACGACCAGAACGACAACGGCACCGCCTACGGGCTCGACGTCGACTGGCGCGGCCTGTTCGGCACGTCGTCGCTGCTGTCGGCGTCGGTGTTCGCCAGCGACGGCGGCTACTCGTCGGGGCCAGGGCTGCGGCTGATGTACCGCGACCGGCTCGGCGAGAGCCTCGACTGGCGCGTCGGCTACCGCTGGCACCGCTACGACATCGGCACGCTCGTCTCGGGCAGCGAGACCTACACGCGGCAGTCGGCGGAGCTGGGCCTGTCGACCCCGATCAGCCACTCCGGTGACCTCGACATCTCGCTCGAACGCTGGTTCGGCGACGGCGAGGATGCGACCTCCCTCGGCTTCTACCTGCAATGGCGGTTCTGATGAGCGCACAACCCTCGCATGGCGCGCCGTGGTGGCGTCGCGGCTGGCTCTGGCTGGGCCTGTTCCTGCTGGTCGTCGCCTGCACGAACCTGATCCCGCAGCAGGGCTGGAACCCGGCCGCGGGCCCGGTCGTGCCGCACGACTCGTTCCCGGCCGACTGCTCGATGTGCCACACCGGCGGCAACTGGCACACGCTCAAGGCCGAGTTCCAGTTCGACCACGCCAAGGAGACCGGCGTGCCGCTCGAGGGCGCGCACGCCCAGGTCGGTTGCCTGAAGTGCCACAACGACCGCGGGCCGGTCGCCCAGTTCGCCGTGCGCGGTTGCGCCGGCTGCCACGCCGACGTGCACCAGGGGCGGCTCGGCGTCGCCTGCAAGGACTGCCACAACGAACGCACCTGGCAGCCGCGCGACGCGATCGTGCGCCACGACCAGACGCGCTTCCCGTTGGTCGGTGCGCACGCCGCGGCGGCGTGCTTCCGCTGCCACCCGGGCGCGCAGGTCGGCAACTTCGCCGGCGCCGACAGCGACTGCTACAGCTGCCACGCGCAGCAATTCGCCAGCACGACCGATCCCAACCACACCGTGCTCGGTTACTCGCACGAGTGCCAGAAGTGCCACCTGCCGTTCAGCTTCCAGCCGGCGCGCTTCGACCACCCGGGGAACTTCCCGCTGACCGACGGCCACGGCGGCCTGCAGTGCAAGCAGTGCCACACGACGCCCAACACGTTCACCGGCCTGTCGACCGACTGTGCGTCGTGCCACACGCCGGACTTCATGGCGACGAGCACGCCGAACCACAGCGCGGCCG
>CAYMRG010000196.1:2714-8836 GCA_964392555.1 uncultured candidatus Brocadiaceae bacterium | reverse complement strand
CTGCGCGCGAGATCCTGGTCGCGACCGACGCCGTGCGCTCGCTGGTGCGCGAGGCGAAGTCCGCCCAGATCCTCAACCTGATGCAGACCGGCAAGCAGTACGGCATGACCACGCTCGAGGACGAGCTGCTGCGCCACGCGGCCGAGGGGCAGATCACGGCCGAGGACGCGGTGTCGAAGGCCAATCGCCCCGACGACGTGCGCCGCCGGCTCAGCGAGCAGCCGGTGCGACCCGCGGCGACCGGTCTCGCGACCGCGGGCATCTCGGCGCGTCCGGTCGCCGCCGTCGGCGCCGCGCCGGCCGGCGTGACCGGCCTCAGCGTGCAGGGCGTGAAGGGCCGCATGCCGGCGCCGACCGCGCGCCGCTGAGCCGCGGCCGTCGATCCTGCGGATTCGCCAACGTCCGGGCAGGCGCCTTCGTAAGGTGCCGCCCGGATGCCCCTTCCGTCGAACCGTCCGAACCCGGTACGCGCCCTCGCCGCGGCGTTGCTGGCGCTCGCTCTGGGCGGCCGCGCGACCCTGGCCCAGTCGCCCGAGAGCCGCGTGGCGCAGGTCGGGCGCATCGCGGTCGAGGATGCGCCGCGCATCGACGGCGACCTCGACGACGCCTGCTGGCGCAATGCGCCGGCGATCGGCGAGCTGGTGATGGTCGAGCCGTTCGAGGGCAACGCGCCCGACCAGCGGACGGTCGTCAAGCTGCTGCACGATCGGCACGCGTTCTACCTGGCGCTGTGGTGCTTCGACGACGATCCGGCGGCGATCCGCGCGACGCAGCGCGCCCGCGATGCGCGGCTCGATCCCGACGACCGCGTCGAGATCCTGATCGATCCGTTCGAGAACCGTCGCACCGGCTTCTTCTTCCAGATCGGCGCCGGCGGCTCGATCGGCGACATCCTGATCTCGGGCAACGGCGAGCGCTTCGACAAGCCGTGGGACGCCGTCTGGAGCGGCGTGGCGCGCGTCACGGCCGAAGGCTGGCTGGCCGAGATCGCGATCCCGTTCCGCAGCATCCCGCGCCGCGACGGCGCCACCCGTTGGGGCTTCAACCTGAAGCGTCTGCTGCGCGCGCGCAACGAGGAGTACCAGTGGGCCAACCCGCTGCAGGCGATCTCGTTCTACAAGCCGAGCCAATGCGGGACGATCGAGGGCTTCGGCGAGATCGACGGCGGCCACGGCGTCGAGCTGGTGCCCTACGTCAAGGTCGGCGCCGACCGCGATCGCCGAGACGTCGATCCGGCGTGGGGCTCCGATCTCGACGCCGGCGGCGAACTCTATTGGCGCCCGCTGCCGTCGGCGACGCTGGCGCTGACCGCGTTCACCGACTTCGCCGAGACCGAGGACGACAGCCGCCAGATCAACCTCGACCGGTTCCCGCTGTTCTTCCCCGAGAAGCGCGACTTCTTCCTCGATGGCGCGAGCTACTTCTCGTTCGGCGCGCGCAACGCCGGTGGCACGACCTTCCTGCCGTTCTTCACGCGCCGCATCGGCCTGGCCGCCGACGGCACGCAGATCCCGCTGCTCGGCGGCGTGAAGCTCAACGGCGAGTTCGGCGCCACCGAGGTCGGCCTGCTCGACGTGCAGACCGATCGCGTCGGCGGCTACGACCGCGAGAACCTCGCGGTCGCGCGACTCAAGCAGGCCGTGGCCGATCGCACGACGGTCGGCCTGATCGCGACCCACGGCGACCCGACCGGCGTCGGCAGCGACACGGTGGCCGGCGTCGACCTCTGGCACCGCGAGCCGCGGCTGGTCGGCGACCTCGACCTCGAACTGACCGTCGACGCGCTGGTGTCGGCCGGCAGCGGCGCACCGCGCGACGGCGAGAGCTTCGGCGTCAGCGCGACGAGCCGCGGCCGCGAATGGGAGGTCGGCGCGGGCGTGCGCTGGGTGTCGGCGGACTTCACGCCGTCGCTCGGTTTCGTCCGTCGCCGCGATTCGCGGTCCTCGCACCTCGAGGTCGGCTGGTCGCCGCGCATCGCCGGTAGCCGCACGTTCCGCAGCCTGCTGTTCGGTGTGGACCTGCTGCGCAGCGAACGCTGGAACGGCGCCCCGCAGGCGGTCGACTACGAGCTGCGGCCGCTGGGGATCAGCCTGCACAGTGGCGACTACGCGCGGCTGTTCGTGCGGCGCGGCTTCGAGCGCGTCGACGCCGACTTCCGCCTGTTCCGCGACACGACGCCGGTGCCCGCCGGTGACTACCGCACGACGCGCACCGGCCTCGAGCTGCTGACCAGCGAAGGCCGGCCGTGGAACTGCAACCTGACCGCGTCGACCGGCGAGCTGTTCGACGGCCGCAGCGATTCGGTCGCCTGGGACGGCGAGTGGCGGACGTCGCCGCTGCTGCACCTCGGCGCCGGTTACCAGACCGACCGCGTCGACCTCGGCCCGGGCCGCGCGTTCACGACGCAGATCGCCTTGGGGCGCCTCGACCTGTTCTTCTCGCCCGCCGTGAGCCTGCGCAACCTCGTCCAGTTCGACAACGAGTCCCGGGTGCTCGGCTGGCAGAGCCGCCTGCGCTGGATCTACGCCCCGGGCTGCGACCTGTTCGCCGTGCTCGGCACGACCTGGTTGCGCGAGGACGACGGCTCGCTGGCACCGCAGGAACAGGCCCTCGAGCTGAAGATCGCCCAGTCGATCCGGTTTTGACGCCGGCCGCGATCTCCGCTGTTGCCCTGGCTCATCGGGCGACTATCCCCTCGGTCCCGCCGGCGATCCGGTAGACTTGTCCGCCGCCAGACGGCCCAGCGTACTGCCATGAAGCCACTCCTCTCCCTGCTCTGTCTCCTGGTGTCGGGCGTCACCCTGTCGGGCCTCACCGCACAGACCGCGACGGTGCCCAATGTCCCGAGCAGCAGCAACGTCGACCGGCCGTTCGCCGGCGGCATCGGCCGCTACCAGCAGTGGTTCCAGGCGGCCGCGCTGCAGGCACAGATCACCGAGCCGATCCGGCTCGAGCAGGTCGAGTTCTTCGCCGGCACGAGCCAGTCGTCGACGGCCGTGCTGATCGACATGGAGATCCTGATGGGGCACGGCAAGTTCTCCGGCCTCTCCAGCCAGTTCGACACGAACTACGAGACCGCGCCCGTGGTCGTCGTGCCGCGCCAGAACGTGCAGCTCAACGCGGTCGCCGCCGGTGCGGTCGCGATGACCGTGCCGTTCGTCAATCGCTTCACCTGGGATCACGTCCACCCGCTGGTGCTCGAGATCCGGATCCACGGCAACAGCCTCGGCGGCGGCAGCTTCACCTACAACATGCGCGGCGTGACGACCCTGTTCACGCAGACCTCGCGCGTCTACCAGGCCGGTTCGCCCGGTGCGACGACCGGCAACGCGCAACAGGGCGTCGGCATGATCGCGCGGTTCACGACCCATCAGGGTGTCGTGCTCGACTACGGCGCCGGTTGCGCGGGCCAGGGTGGCTTCGTGCCGGTCAACACCTCGCTGCAGATCCCGTCGCCGGCGATCGTCTGGGACCAGCGGCTCAGCAACGCGGCCTCGCAGGCCCTGGCGCTTTGGATCATCGGCGACAGCAACACGATGATCGACACGATCCCGCTGCCGCTCGATCTGGCCGCGATCCTCGGCATGGGCTCGTCGAACTGCTTCCTGCAGGCCAACCTGCTCAATTCGGTGGCCGGCGTGACCGTCGGCGGCGGCGCCGGCGCGGGCAGCTTCCAGTTCGGCATCCCGCTGCCGGCCACGACCAGCTACGTCGGCTGGTCGCTGTTCACGCAGTGGATCGTGTTCGACCCGGCGGCACCGAGTGGCCTGGCCGTGTCGCAGGGCGTCCACGCGATCGTCGCGCCGCTCGGCGGGTGAGCGGACCGGGTCGGGCTCGCGAGCCGATTCCGTAAGTGGGGACTCTCCGGGCGGGGACTCGGCGGGGCGGAACGTGTGCGGGTGGCGGGTTCTTTTCCCAGGACGACGAAATCGGGAAAGGAAACTCAACTACCTCAGTAGTTGGTGCCGACTACTTTGGTAGTAGAATCCCGCCCCATGAAGGGACCTCGCAATCTCGGTGACCTGCAGCTCGCGATCCTGCGCACGCTCTGGACGAGCGGCGAAGCCGCCGTCGCCGACGTGCACGAGGCGCTGCGCGAACGCGACCTCGCGCTGACGACGATCGCGACCATGCTGCGCAAGATGGAGGAGAAGGGCCTCGTCGCGCACCGCGAGAACGGCCGCCAGTTCGTCTACCGGGCCAAGGTCGATCCCGACCTCGTGCAGCGCAACCTCGTCGGCGATCTGGTGACCAAGCTGTTCGACGGCGACCCGCTCGCGCTGGTCAACCACCTGCTGCGCGCCGGCGAGATCGAGCTCAGCGAGCTGGACGAGCTGCGCAAGCATGTCGCCGACGCCGAGCGCAAGGCGCGCAAGGAGAAGCCATGATCGCCGCCGTCCTGCCGTTCCCGCTCGAACGCGTTGCGAGCTGGCTCGCGACCTTCGCCTTGCATTCGACGGCCGTGCTCGCCTTCGCCTGGCTGCTCAGCCTCGTGCTCGCCCGCCGACTGCGTGGCTTCCAGGAGCGTCTGCTGCGCTTCTCGCTGTGGGCTGCCGTCGTCAGTGCGTCGCTGCAGACCTTCTGGCTCGGCGCACCGCCCGCGTTGGCGATCCCGCTGGCTTCGCCCGTGGTCGCGGCTGCCGCCGAGGCGCTGGCGAGCATCGAGCCGACCCAGATCGATGCGCCAGCACTGGTGCTGCCGCGCGAACGGTCGACGCCGCACTTCGGCACGTCCCCGGCGCTTTCGTGGGCGGAGCTGACCGCCGGCGGAGCCGCGGTGCTCGCCCTCGTCGGCCTCGCCTGGCTCCTGCTGACGGCCCTGCGCCTGCGCGGCGTGCTCGCGCGCCGGTGCCCGGAGGAAGATCCCCGCGTGCTGGCCGCCGCCGCCGAAGCCGCGCGCGCCGCCGGCTGGCGGCAGACGCCGCAGCTCAGTCGCTGCGGCGACCTCGCCACGCCGATCGCGTTCGGCTGGCTGCGCCCCGAGATCTGCCTGCCGGCGCGGGCCGCGGAGCTGTCGACGCCGTCGCTGCGCGCGCTGCTCGCGCACGAACTCGCCCACCTGCGCGCCGGCGATGCGATGTGGATGTGGTGCGGCGCCTGGCTGCAGGCGCTGTTCCCTTGGCAGTTCCTGCTGCCGATCGTGCGGCGCCGCTGGACCAACCTGGTCGAGCTGCGCTGCGACGCCGAGGCGGCGCGGCACGCGAGCCCGACGGCGGTCGCGCGTTGCCTGATCGACGTCGCCGAATGGCTGCAGGCCGGTGCGCGCTCGCCGGCGATCGCGCTCGGCATGGCCGCGCGCCCGTCGGCGCTGCGCCAGCGCGTCGAGGCGGCGCTGCAACCCCAGGCGGCCGACCGCCCGAGCCGCCTGCTCGGCATCGCCTTCGCCGGCGCCTCGTTGACGGCGCTCGCGACCGCGGCGCCCGGCGTGCACTGCCGCGAACCAGGGCGCTCGGTCCGAATCGCCGAAGTGCCCGGAGCGGCCGAGGTGGCCGACACGGCCGCCGGCGACTCCGGATTCGCGGTCGAGGCGGCCGCGACCAGCGCGCGCGTGCCGCTCGACCTCGAGGTGCAGGCCGTCGAAGCAGAGTTCGCCGCGCTGCAGGCCGATATCGCCCTGGTGCAAGCCCGCTATGCCGACCAGGACGACCCCGATGTCCACGCGGTCCTCACGGCGCTCGATGCGCGCGTCGAGGCCCTCGCCGAGTTGCGCGAGCAGCTGCTGGAGCGACTCGCCGAACGTTCGAACCAACCCCGTTGATCAGGAGTAGCCACATGAAGACCCCCGGATTGCTCACTCTGGCGTTCGCCCTCGCGGCGACGCCGTTCGCCGCGGCCCAATCGAAGCCGCTGCCCGCCAAGGCCAAGGACGCGCCGCGGCTCGAGGTCGTCACCGAAGGCGACGTCGACGTCACACCCGCCAGGGCGCAGGTGATGGCGAAGCTGTTCAAGCAGCTCGACAACGACGACCTCAGCGTCGAGGAGCGCCGCAACCTCGAGAAGAAGCTGATGAAGCTCTTCAAGGAGATCCAGGGCAAGGACGAGGGCCCGTTCTGGGTCTCGATGACCGACGGGAAGCACGTCGAAGTCGTCGAGGAGAAGGCGGCCAAGGGTCGCATGGACCA
>CAYMRG010000196.1:0-2614 GCA_964392555.1 uncultured candidatus Brocadiaceae bacterium | reverse complement strand
AGGCCAAGCGCCGCGCCTTCGCCATCCACATCAACGGCGAAGGCCAGACCGAGCCGGTCGAGGCGGAGGTCCTGGAGGTCGCCGGTGAGCCGAGGACGTTCACGTTCGTCACCGGCGAGGACGGCAAGTTCGTGGTCCTTGGCCAGGACGGCAAGCTGGTCAAGGGCGAGCCCATGGCGATCGGTCTGGACAAGCTGAAGATCGACCTCGGTGAGCTGAAGACCGAGTTGGGCGACCTCGACAAGGGGCTCATGCTGGCGCGGCCCGCCAAGGCCAAGGCCAAGGTGATGGTCGTCGCCGGTGAAGAGGCCGAAGAGTGCGAAGAGTGCGAAGAGTGCGAGAACTGCGACGAGTGCGACGAGTGCGACGAATGCGAGGACTGCGACGAGTGCTGCGACGACGAGGACGACGACGCGGGCGAGATCCGCGGGATCCTCGTCGACATGCAGAAGGAGATGCGCACGATCCGCAAGCTGCTGCAGAAGCTCGTCGAGCGCGACGCCGCATCGGCCACGGCGCCCGCCAAGGCGCCCAAGGCGAAGAAGCGCGCGTCGGTCGGCCGCGACGTGAGCGTCGGCATGGCGCCGGCAGGGGTTGACGCGGTGGGTGGAGCAGCCGGGCTCGGGGGGGCGTGGTTGCCAACCGGCACCTACTCGGTGTCCGGGACCACCGGGCCCGCGTTTCCGTCGAGGCCTGCCACGCTGACGGTCCCGGCCGCACCCTTGCCGCCGGCTCCTGCGAGTCGCGCGGTGCCGGGTTCGCGCTACCGCACGGCCCGGACGGTGACGGTGCTGGGTGGTGAGGACGCGGCGACAGCGCCGTCTGCCTCGTCTGCCTCGCCGTTCTCGTCGGCCTCGTCGGAGCCTTCGGCCACGTCGCCCTGCTGCGAGTCGACCTCGACGTCGACGTCGGCACCTGCCGTCCCGGCGACGCCGGCGGCTCCGGCACCGGCAGCGGCGCCCAAGCGCGCCACCGTCGTTCGCGACGTCGTCGACCTCAAGTAGCGGTCACTTCCGCTCGCCGGCGGCCGCTGCGCTGCCGGCTTCCGCCGCCGTGACATCGCGCCCGAACGGGTCGTCTTCGTCGCGGCGGACGCGTTCGAGCACGACGCGCGCGAAGACGTTGTTCGGATTGCGCGCGACGGCCTGCTCGAGCCAGGCGATCGCCTGCAGGCGCTTCTGCTGCAGGTAGCTCGCCATCGCGGCGAACACCGTCGGACGCTCGTCGTCGGTCAGTGCCTTGGCGGCGAACTCGAAGTGCTCGAGCGCGGCCTGCGGGTCGTTGCCGAGCAGGCGCGGCGCGAGCAGCCGCTGCAGGCCGAGGGCGACGTGCAGCCTGGGGTCGTCCTGGCCGCGTTCGCCGGCCGCCTTCAGGGCCTGCTGGATCTTGCCGTTCCACTGCAGGGCGGAAGCGAGACCGGTGATCTGGTTGCCCAGCAACCCCGCCTCGATGCGGTAGAGATCGCCGCTGTCGTCGCCGAGCTCGCGCGCCCTGGCGACCGCCGCGAGGCCGGCGGCGAGGTCGTCGGCGACGGGCTTCGGCAGATCGTCGTAGACCGGCGAACCGACGGCGATGCCGCGCAGGTTGGCGGCGTTCTGCACGCGTTCGAGCATCGCCTGGGCGAGCAGGTGCCACGACTCGCGATCGTCGGGCTGCGCCGCGACGGCCGCCTGCAGCCGTTGCACGATCGCGGCGAACGCGGCGACGGTGCAGGTGCGGCGCGCGGCGTGCAGCTCCGCGGCGATACCGGTCGCGGCGGGCGCGGGGGCCGGCGGCGTCGACGTTGTGGTCGGAGCCGGAGCCGTGACGGGCGCCGCGCGCAGACGCGAATACGCGGTGGCGCCGATGCCGATGACGCAGGCGACGCTGAGGAGCGGGATCAGGCGGCTCATGGCGGGGGCAGCAGCAGTTCGACGGGGTGGACGACGGGCAGCTTGTGGCCGGCGCGCCGCAGGTGGCTGTCGATCTGCATCATGCACCCTGGGTTGCCGGTGACCACGAGGTCCGGCCGCGCCGCGAGCAGGCTTTCGACCTTGCGGCGACCTATTTCTCCCGCGAGCTCGGGCTGCAGCAGGTTGTAGATGCCCGCCGAACCGCAGCAGTCTTCGGGCTTCTGGTGGGTGACGAGTTCGAGGCCGGGAACCTGCCGCAGGAGGTCGCGCGGCTGCTTGCGAACGCCCTGACCGTGGCAGAGGTGGCACGGGTCGTCGTAGGCGGCGCGGCCGGGGTGCGCACGCGGTGTCGCGGTGAGGCCGGCATCGCCGAGGAATTCGCCGATGTCGCGGCACTTCGCGGCGAACGCGCGGCCGCCCTCGTCGCCGAGCAGGTGGCCGTATTCCTTCATCGCGCAGCCGCAGCCCGCGGCCGTGTTGACGACGACGTCGGCGTCGGCGAACGCGGCGACGTTGGCCGCGGCGAGCTTGCGCGCGTCGTCCTGCAGACCGGCGTGCACGAGCAGGGCGCCGCAGCAGCGCTGCGCCTTCGGCACGTCGACGTCGAAGCCGTTCGCCAGCAGCACGCGCAGCGCGGCGTGGTTGACGCGGCCGAACATCGGCTCCATCACGCAGCCCGTGAACAGCGCGACGCGCACGCCGCGCCGCGGCGCGCCCGCGGG
>CAYMRG010000195.1:0-8882 GCA_964392555.1 uncultured candidatus Brocadiaceae bacterium | reverse complement strand
CTGTTCGCCGACTACAGCTTCGCCAGCAAGAACCCGATGTCGAGGGCGATGCAGGACATTCTCGACGTGCTGCAGCAGCACCACATCGAGAAGGAGGCCGACACGCTGCAGAAGTTCTACGACAGCGTAAAAATGCGCGCGTCGGGCATCGACAGCGCCGCGGGCCGGCAGAAGATCGTCGTCGAGCTCTACGACAAGTTCTTCCGCATCGCATTCCCGCGGATGACCGAGCGGCTGGGCATCGGTCGGCTCCTCGGTGACCGTCAGGCGACCATAGATGATCGCCGGGATCTGCTGGCCCATCGACTCCTCGTTGCGGAGCCAGAACCGGACGATCTGCGGCGCGGCATTGTCGGCGCGCGCCGAGTCGACGACCCACTCCTTGTAGACCTTCGCCTGGTTGCCGCGCTCGGCGCCACCCGATTCCTGCTCCTCGACGAGAGCCAGGTAGGGGCCGTTGTTGGTCTCGTCGTAGTAATGCGTCTGCTCGAGGCTCGACAGGATCATGTTGACCGTGTCGAGGGTCTGCATCGAATCGTCGCGCACCCAGAAGTGCGTCGCGTCGGTCGCGTAGTCGGTGCCGGTCGCGGCCAGCGCGCCGTGCGGCAGGTGCAGGCTCGCCGATTGGCTGCCGCTCGATTCGACGAGGGTGACCTGTTGCGGGCCGTGCAGGCCGGTGACGGCCGAGTCGGTGGTGGCACTGCCGCCGCCGCCGCCACAGGCGGCCAGGGCGAAGGTGAGAACGGTGCAGACGAGGATGCGATGAGCTCTGGGCATTCGGACTCCTTCCGTGAGGTCCATCAGCATCGCCATTCGGGAAAGGTGGGGTTGAGCGCGCCGGGGCCTGCGGCGTAGGCTCCGATGCCATGCGAAGCTGCGCGTCGTCGGCGTTGGCCACCCTCCTCATCGCCGCGATCGCGGTTGCCCAGCAGAAGCCGCTCGCGTTCGTCGGGGCACGCATCCTGCCGATCGACGGCCCGGCGATCGCCGACGGCGCCATGGTCGTGCGCGATGGGCGGATCGTGCTGGTCGGCGCGCGCGGCCAGGTCGAGGTCGTCGACGTCGCCGGCAAGACGATCATGCCGGGGCTGGTCGACAGCCACTCGCACATCGGCGCGGTCGCCGGCGCCGACGGTTCGGGGCCGATCCAGCCCGAGGTGCGCGCGCTCGATTCGATCAATCCGCTCGACCCCGGCATCCAGAAGGCGCAGGCCGGCGGCATCACGACCGTCAACATCATGCCGGGCTCGGGCCATCTGCTGTCCGGCCAGACGATCTACGTCAAGCTGAACGACGCGCGCACCGTCGAGGAGATGGCGATCAAGAACGCCGACGGCAGCATCGCCGGGGGCATGAAGATGGCCAACGGCACCAACCCGCAGCGCGACGCGCCGTTCCCCGGCACGCGCGGCAAGGCGGCGGCGCTGATGCGCAGCCAGCTGCTGCGCGCGCGCGAGTACCAGAAGAAGATCGCCGCGGCGAACGGCGATCCCGCCAAGCTGCCCGAACGCAACCTCGGCCTCGAGGCGCTCGTCGAGGTGCTCGAGGGCAAGCGCGTCGTGCACCACCACACGCACCGTCAGGACGACATCATGACGGTGTTGCGGCTGAAGGAGGAATTCGGTTTCCGCGTCGTTCTGCACCATGTCAGTGAAGGCTGGCTGGTCGCCGACAAGCTCGCCGCGGCCAACGTGCCGTGCTCGGTGATCGTCATCGACGCGCCGGGCGGCAAGCTCGAGGCGGCGAAGCTGTCGCTCGAGACCGGCGCGATCCTCGACCGCGCCGGCGTTCTGGTCGGCTTCCACACCGACGACGGCATAACCGACAGCCGCCTGTTCCTGCGTTCGGCCGCGCTCGCGGTGCGCGCCGGCATGGACCGCGACAAGGCGCTGCAGGCGCTGACGATCGCCAACGCGCGCCTGCTCGACCTGCAGGACCGGATCGGTTCGCTGACCGAGGGCAAGGACGCCGACTTCGTCGTGCTGTCCGGCGATCCGCTGTCGGTGCGCACGCAGGTGCTGCAGACGTGGGTCGAGGGCAAGAAGGTGTTCGACCTCGCGGATCCGCGCGATCGCCTGATGGCGATGGGCGGTTACGGCGCGAGCAACGGCCAGGCGATGTCGATGTGCTGCTTCGGCAAGGAGGTGCAGTGATGCTCGCGTTCGCGTTGTCGCTGGTGGGGGCGTTCCCTCTGCCGCAGGGTGGTTCGGCTCAGGGTGCGCAGCCGGTCGCCGGCAAGCCGTTCGCCGTGCGCGGCGCCATCGTCCACACGCTGGCCGGTGAGGCGATCCGCGACGGCGTCGTGATCGTTCGCGACGGCAAGATCGAGCGCGTCGGCACCGTCGCCGAGGTGCCGGTGCCCGCCGACCTGCCGGTCGTGCAGGCCGCGGTCGTGACGCCCGGGCTGATCGACGCGCACGCGACGGTCGGCCTCACCGGCCTGCTCAACCAGCCGCAGGACCAGGACCAGCTCGACCGTTCGGGCGCGGTGCAGCCCGAGCTGCGCGCCGTCGACGCGTTCAACCCGCGCGACGAGCTGGTCGCGTGGCTGCGCAGCTTCGGCATCACGACCGTGCACACCGGCCACGGGCCCGGCGCGCTCGTCGCCGGCCAGACGATGGTCGTCAAGCTGCACGGGCGAACGGTCGACGACGACGTGATCGTGCCGTTCGCGATGGTCGCCGTGACGCTCGGCGACGAGGGCCGCGGCCCCGGCGGCAAGTCGCCCGGCACGCGCGCCAAGAGCATCGCGATGCTGCGCGAGGAGCTGATCAAGGCGCGCGAATACGCCGCCAAGCGCGATCGCGAACCCGACGCCGCCGTCGATCTCGGCCTCGACGCCATGGCCAAGGTCCTGCGCGGCGAAGCGCGCCTGCTCGTCACCGTGCACCGCGCCCACGACCTCGCCAGCGCGCTGCGCGTCGGCGACGAGTTCGGCATCAAGATCGTGCTCGATGGGGCCGCCGAGGCCTATCTCGAGCTGCCGCGCATCCAGGCCGCCGGCGTCTGGGTGATCCCGCACCCGACGATGGCGCGCGAAGGCGGCGAGCTCGCCAACGGCACCATGGAGCTGCCGAAGCTGCTGCTCGACGCCGGCGTGCCGTTCGCGCTGCAGAGCGGCTTCGAGGGCTACGTGCCCAAGACCCGCGTCGTGCTGTTCGAGGCCGGCGTCGCCGTCGGCCACGGCCTGCCCGATGCCGCCGCGCTGAAGGCGCTGACGTTGGACGCCGCGCGCCTGTTGGGCATCGACCAGCGCACCGGTTCGCTGGTGGTGGGCAAGGACGCGGACCTCGCGATCTACGACGGCGATCCGTTCGAGTACACGACGCACTGCGTCGGAACGGTGATCGATGGCGTGCCGTTCCTGGGGCAGCGGTGAGGCGTGCGATCGGTGTGGCGCTGGCCGCGCTCGCTGCCGGGTGCGCGGGTGCGGGCGCGGGGCGGGTCGAACCGCGGCTGGTCGGTCGCTACGTGCGGTTCGGCATCGATGCCGGTGAGTTGATCGAACTTCGCGCCGACGGCACCTACGAGATCGGCAGCGTCGGCATGTGCCCGTTGCCGCTGCGGATCACGGGACGATGGCGGGCGGATGGTGGGCGGGTCCTGCTGCAGCCACTGGCGTGGGGTGTATTCGGCGAGATGGGCCCGATTCCTGCGAACGTGGAGCGCGACTGCGAACATCGCTTCGTCGTCGAAGGTGCGGGTGAGGACCTGGCGCTCATGGACGACAGCGAAGAAGAGGACCTGCGGTGGCGCCGCGGAATGCGGTGGGGGTCGACCGATTCTTGGCGGTTGCCCTGACCGCCCCTCACCCCCGCGGCCACCCACCACCCAACGCCTTCCCCAGCCCGACGAACCCGCGCGCCAGCGCCTCCCGCGCGCGCAGCAGCTCGCCATCGGCCATCGCGGCGTCGCGTTCGGCGTCGAGCACGTCGACGAACTCGCCGACGCCCTGGTCGTACTGCTCCTGCACGAGCTGCTGCTGCGTGTGCGCGGCGTCGCTGGCGCGCTGCAGCGCCGCCGTGGTCTCGCGGCCGCGGGCGAGGCGGACGAGCGCCACCTCGACGTCGGCGAGGGCCTGGTGGACGGTGCCTTCGTAGCCGGCGAGTGCGGCGTGGGTGCGCGCGTCGGCGACGTCGATGCGCGAGCGGACGCGGCCGAAGTCGAACAGCGGCCAGCGCACGGCGGGGCCGACGGCCCAGAAGCGGCTTTCGTACTTCGGCAGGTCGCCGAGGTCCTGGGCCTGCAGGCCGAACGCGCCGGTCAGGCTGAGCCGGGGATAGAGGTCCGCGGTGGCGAGGCCGATGCGCGCGGTCGCGGCGCCGAGGCGGCGTTCGGCGGCGCGGACGTCGGGGCGATGGGCGAGCACGGCGGCGGGGACGTCGACGGCGAACGCGTCGGGCGGCGGCGGCAGCATCGCGGGCGGCGTGGCGGCGAGCTCGCCGGGTTGCGCGCCGAGCAGGACTTCGAGGCCGTATTCGCTGGCCTGCACCTCGGCGGTCAGCTGCTGGACGCGCGCTTCGGCCTTGGCGGTGTCGAGGTCGGCGCGGGCGAGGTCGCGTTCGTCGGCGAGGCCGGCGGTGGCGCGTTCGCGCAGCACGTCGCGTTCGCGCTGGGCGATCTGCAGCGTCTGCTGGGCAAGGGCGAGCTGTTCGCGGTTGGCGGCCCACTGCAGGTACTGCTCGACGACCGACGCGCACAGCGCCTGCAGCACGCCGTTCGCCTCGGCGTCGGCGGCCTCGGCGTCGGCCTCACTGGCCTCGACTTCGCGGCGGCGCGCGCCGAACAGGTCGAGCTCCCAGCTCGCGCCGACGCCGGCCTGGTAGATGCCGATCTCCTGGCCGGGGAACACCGCGCCACCGCCGCCGCCACCACCGGGCGAACCGGTCGCGAGGCCTTCGAGGAAGCCGTGCTCGCTGAGGCGCGAGTGGTCGTACGAGCCGTCGAGGTCGACCTGCGGCCAGCGTTCGCTGCCGGCGGCGGCGGCGCGCAGGCGCGCTTCGGCGGTGCGCGCGCGGGCGATCGCGACGTCGGGGTTGCCGGCGATCGCACGCTCGACCAGCGCGTCGAGCTGCGGATCGCCGAACGCGCGCCAGTAGCCGTCGCCGAGCAGCGTGCCGGCGGCGTGGCCGGTGGCCTCGCGCCACGCGGCGGGCAGGGCAGGCTTCGGCGCCTCGTAGTCGGGGCCGACGGTGCAAGCGGCTGCGGCCAGCGCGAGCAGATGGACTATGGGGCGGCGGTTCATTCGGCGGCGAGCTCCACGTGGGTGGGCTTCTTCTGCCGGCGCATGGCGAGCACGACCGGCACGAGGATCAGGAAGGCGACGGCGAGGAAGCGGAACTGCTCGACGTAGGCGATCAGGCTCGCCTGGCGTTCGGTCTGGTGGCGCAGCAGCAGGTGCGCGAGCTGTTCGGCCTGCACCGGATCGCCGACGGTCGGCAGCAGGCGCGCGCGCATCGCCTCGGTGGCCATCGTGTAGGCGGGTTCGAACGGCGAGGCATGCTCCGACAGCGTCGCGAGGTGCGTCTGCGTGCTGCGCGCGATCATCGCCGACGTGTAGCCGATGCCGACGCTGCCACCGATGTTGCGCGCGATGCTCATCAGGCTCGACGCGGCGTTGCGCTGGTGGGCCGCGACGCGCGCGTAGGCGATCGTGTTGATCGGCACGAAGATGAACGCGAGGCCGAGGCCCTGCACCATGCGCGCGGTGACGACCGTGCGGAAGTCGACGTCGGGTGAGAACGAGCCCATCAGCACCAGCGACGCGCTGATCACGACGACGCCGAACAGCACCATCCAGCGCGGATCGACGCGCGTCACGGCGAAGCCGACGAACGGCATCAGCAGCGCGACGACGATGCCGCCGGGCGACAGCGCCATGCCGCTCTGCATCGCCGTGTAGCCGAACTGCGTCTGCAGCATCATCGGCAGCAGCGCCGTGGTGCCGTAGAGCACCGCGCCGAACACCAGCATGTGCAGGCACGACATGCCGAGGTTGCGTTCGTTGAGCACGCGGATCGCGACCATCGGATCGCGATGGCGCAGCGACCAAACGAGCCCGGCGACCAGGCTGATGCCGGCGGCGATCGCGGCCGCGGTGATCCACGGCGAGCTGAACCAGTCCTCGCGTTCGCCGAGGTCGAGCGCCATCTGCAGGCACGCGAGGCCGATGCCGACCAGCGACAGGCCGATGAAGTCGCCGCGCCAGCGATCGGGACCGGTGCGGCGGCGCAGGTACGGCGGATCGCTGATGAAGCGCAGCGACATCGCCAGTGCGAACGCGCCGATCGGCACGTTGATCAGGAACACCCAGCGCCACGAGTAGTTGTCGGTGATCCAGCCGCCGAAGGTCGGGCCGATGACCGGCGCGACGACGACCGTCATGCCGTAGACGGCCATGCCCATGCCGCGCATGCGCGGCGGGAACGTGTCGACGAGGATCGCCTGCGTCAGCGGCTGCAGACCGCCGCCGCCGAGCCCTTGCAGCAGGCGGAACAGCACGAGCCCTTCGAGGTTGGGCGCGAGGCCGCACAGCAGCGAGCTGACGGTGAAGATCGCGACCGACAGCATGTAGTAGTTGCGGCGGCCGATCGCCGCCGACAGGAACGCGGTCGCCGGCAGCACGATCGCGTTCGCGACCAGGTAGCTGGTCAGCACCCAGGTGCTGTCGTTGATGCTGGCGCCGAGATTGCCGGCGATGTGCGGCAGCGAGACGTTGGCGATGCTCGTGTCGAGCACCTCCATGAACGTCGCGAGCGTCGCGACGACCGCGATCAGCCAAGGGTTGTGCGGGGCGTGGTAGGCCTCGAACGTCTCGCCGTGCGGCGCTGCTGCGGGCTTGCCGCTCATCGCACGTCGACGGTCGGCACGACCGACATGCCGGGGCCGAGCGGGTAGCGGGCGGCGTCGGGCTGCGCGTCGAGCACGATCTTGACCGGCACGCGCTGCACGACCTTGACGTAGTTGCCGGTGGCGTTCTCTGGCGGCAGCAGGCTGAACGCCGCGCCGGAGCCGCGCTGGATGCTGTCGACGTGGCCGACCAGGTCGAGGCCGTAGGCGTCGACCGCGACGGTTGCCTTCTGCCCGGGCTTCATCGCGGCGAGCTGCGTCTCCTTGAAGTTCGCGACGACCCAGACGTCGTCGCCGACGACCGCCATCAGCGTCTGGCCGGGCTGCACGTAGGTGCCGGGCAGCGCGAGCTTGCGCGTGACGCGGCCCTTGGCCGGCGCGGTGATCTGCGTGAACGACAGGTCGAGTCGCGCCGCGACCAGCGCGGCCTCGGCGCGCTGCTGTTCGGCCTGGCGGCTCGCGACGGTCGCCTTGGCGACGTCGACCCTGGCGCGCTCGGCTTCGGCGGACGCGCGCGCGGCCTGCGCCGCGGCGACGTCGGCGGTCGCCGAGGCGATGCCCTGGCGGGCGGCGCGCAGGCTCGCGTCGGCCGCGGTGCGCGCGGTGTCGAGATCCTGCAGCTTCTGCCGCGAGACGGCGCGCTCGGTCAGCTTCGCGTAGCGTTCGGCCTCGCCGCCGGCGCGCGTCGCCTCGACCTCGGCAGCGGCGAGCCGGGCCTCCTGCTGCGCGAGCTGCGCCTCGGCCGCGGTCACGGCCGCGCCGCGCTCGGCCACGGCCTGCGCGGTGGTCGCCTCGAGCAGCGTCACGTCGAGCTCGGCCTCGCGCAGCCGTGCCTTGGCGAGCTCGAGGTCGGCGAGGCAGGCGTCGACGCGGCTGCGGTAGCTGGCGCTCTCGATCACCGCGAGCACGTCGCCGCGTTCGACCGGCTGGTTGTCCTTGACGCGCACCTCGACCAGCGGGCCGGCGACGCGCGCGTTGACCTGGTAGACGTCGGCCGCGACGAACGCGTCGTCGGTCGATTCGTGGCCGAGGCCGTGCAGCCAGTACCAGACGCCGCCGCCGACGAGCGCGGCGAACACGACGAGGAGCGGCCAGCGGCGGCGATTGGCCGGGGCCGGGGTCATCGCCGGCGGGGCGGGAGGGGTCGGGGCGGGTTCGGACATGGCGGGTCGGGCCTCAGCTGCTGCCGAGGGCTTTGTGCAGGGTGGCGAACTGGCGGACGACCTCGGTGGTCGCGGTCGCCAGCTGGTCGCGCAGGTCGAGGCGGCTCTGTTCGGCGTCGATCACGGCGAGGAAGTCGTCGAGGCCGGCGTCGAAGCGCTGCTGCGCGAACGTGCACGCGCGCTCGGCGGCGGCGACCGCGGCGGTCAGCTCGGCGACGCGTTGGCGTTCGCTCTGCAGCGCGCCGGTCGCGGACTCGACCTCGGCGAACGCGCGCAGCACGGTCTGCTGCAGCTCGGCGGTGACGGCGTCGATTTCGGCCTCGCGCGTCGCGATGCGCGCGCCGACGCCGCCGCCGGTGAACAGCGGGACATTCACGGCGGGGCCGGCGCGCATCGCGCGGCTGCCGTTGCGCAGCAGATCCTGGCCGCGATCGGCCTCGAGGCCGAAGAAGCCCGACAGCGACAGCCGTGGGAAGCGATCGGCGAGCGCCGCGCCGAGCCGGGCGGTGGCGGCGTGCAGCCGGTGCTCGGCGGCGGCGACGTCGGGGCGCTGCTGCACGAGTTCGGCGGGCAGGCCGATCGCGACGACGTCGGGCACCTGGCCGAGCGAGGTCGCCGCGGCGAGGTCGACCGGCAGATCGCCGGGCACGCGACCGACCAGCACGGCGAGGCGGTTTCCGGCGTCGCGCCAGGCGCGTTCCTGCGCCGGGATCCGCGCGCGGGCCGCGGCGAGCAGGCGTTCGGCGCGGGCCGTGTCGAGGTCGTTGCCGACGCCGCCGCGCGCGCGGGCACCGGTCAGCGCGACGAGCTGCTCGGCGGCGGTGACGCTCGACTGCGCGATCGCGCGGCGCGCGCCCGCGCCGACGAGGT
>CAYMRG010000194.1:0-8899 GCA_964392555.1 uncultured candidatus Brocadiaceae bacterium | reverse complement strand
TCTTCCGCGAGGCGATGGCGAAGGCCGGTTTCCAGATCGCGCCGGGCGAGCACCCGATCTGCCCGATCATGCTCGGTGACGCCAAGCTCGCGGTCGAGATGGCGCGCCGCATGCTCGACGAAGGCGTCTACGTGATCGGCTTCTCGTTCCCCGTCGTACCCAAGGGCAAGGCGCGGATCCGCGTGCAGATCAGCGCCGCGCACGACATCCCGCAGCTCGAGACGGCGGTCGCGGCGTTCGCCAAGGTCGGCAAGGCGCTGGGCGTGGTCGCATGAAACCCGACCTCGACAAGCTGCGCGAATCGGGCCGCATCTCGGCGACCGCGCTGGCACACGGCCGCAAGCTGATCGTGCCGGGCGCGCGCCTCGAACACGTCCAGAACGAGGTCGAGCGCGTGATCCGCGAGCTGGGCGGCCAGCCGGCGTTCCCGGCGCAGACGTCGCGCAACCACATCGCCGCGCACTACTGCTCGCCGCCGGGCGACCCGACGACCGTGCAGGCCAACGACATCGTCAAGCTCGACTGCGGCGTGCACGTCGACGGCTACGTCACCGACAACGCGACCACCGTCGACCTGCGCGACGGCGAGGACTCGCTGCTGTGCGCCGCGAGCCGCATGGCGCTCGAGAACGCGATCTCGGTGATGGGCCCCGGTGCCTCGCTGACCGAGGTCGGCCGCCAGGTCGAGACGACGATCGAATCGCTCGGCTTCAAGCCGGTGCGCAACCTGTGCGGCCACGGCGTCGCGCGCTACACGATCCACTGCGCGCCGTCGGTGCCCAACTACGCCGACGGCAAGGCCGGTCGGCTCAAGCCCAACATGACGATCGCCTGCGAGCCGTTCGCCAGCGACGGCCGCGGCATGATCGACACCGACGGCAAGTCCGAGGTGTTCATGCTGCGCCGCGACGTGCGGCCCAAGGACAGCCTGTCGGCCGAGCTGACGGCGGCGATCCTGCAGAGCGAGCGGCTGCCGTTCGCGCGGCGCGATCTCGTGCGCTGGCTCGGCAGCGCCGCCAAGGCCGAGGAGGCCCTGCGCGTGCTCGCCAAGAAGGGCCTGATCGACGACTACCCGCCGCTGGCCGAGAAGGCGGGCGTGCGGATCGCGCAGTTCGAGCACACGATCTTCATCCACGAGAACGGCGCCGAGGTGCTGACGCGCCTGCCCGAGTGATCGCCGCGTGACCACGATCGCCGCCCCGACCATGCGCATCGGCATCGACGCCCGTGAGGCCTATCGGCCCGAGCCGCGCGGCATCGGCCTCTACACGCGCAACCTCGTCGGCGCGCTGTGCGCGCTGATGCCAGGCGACGAGTTCGTCCTCTACCACCAGCTGCCGCTGCCGGAGGGTTCGTTCCCGCTGCCGCGCAACGCGCGCGGCTCGCTCACCGACCTGCCCGGCGGCCGCGTGCACAGCTGGGAGCGCGTGCAGATGCCGTGGCGGGCGCGGCGCGACAAGCTGTCGATCTACCACGGCACCTACAACACGCTGCCGCCGCGCTGGCGGCTGTGGAAGGGTCCGCCGATGGTCGTGTCGCTGCACGACGTGATCGTCACCTGGTGGCCCGACGACCTCGGCGATCCGTACGTCCGCTACGCCCGCGCCGTGACGCCGCGCGTGGTGCGCGACGCCGCGCTGATCCTGACGGTCAGCGAGTACAGCAAGCGCGAGATCTGCGAACGCTTCGGCGCGGCGCCAGAGAAGGTCCGCATCCACTACAACGGCCTGCCTGCCGACGTGCTGCGCGGCGCGCCACCGGGCGCCGGCGAACGCGCGCGCGCGACGTTCGCCGAAGGGCGACCCTACCTGTTCGCGATCGGCGCCGCGCTCGAACGGAAGAACACCGGACGGCTGCTCGAGGCCTGGGGCGATGCGCGACGCGCGCGGCCGGACCTGCCGCACCTGCTGCTGGTCTCCGGCGTCAGCCGGCAGGTCGATCGCTTCCGCGAGCGCGCGGCCGCCGCGGGCGTGCTCGAGCACGTGCGCTTCCTGCCCTACGTCAGCGAGCAGGACCTGATCGCGCTCTACGCCGGCGCGGAGCTGTTCGTCTACCCGAGCATGGTCGAGGGCTGGGGCATCCCGGTCTGCGAGGCGCTGGCGCTGGGAACGCCGGTGCTGACCAGCAACACCTCGGCGATGCCCGAGGCCGGCGGCGAATTCGCCACCTACTTCGACCCGACGTCGCGGGAGGCGCTGGCGACCGCGTTGGTCGATGCCATCGAGGACTACGTGCCGGCGTTCGCGGCGCGGCGCGCGAGCGCGATCGCCCGCGGCCGGACGTTCACCTGGCGCCGCGCGGCCGAGGTCGTCGGCGCGGCCTACCGCAGCCTCGTCGATTGAGACGACCGAGGCGCCCGGCGGGCCGCGGGCAGTATGTTCTCGGCATGGTGCCCATCCCCCTCCTCGCCGCCCTCGCGGCGTTCCAGCAGCCGCAGGCGCAGGAACCGCAGCCGATCACCGTCGCCTTGACGCCGATGGCGCCCGCGGCGAAGACGGGGCTGCGCTGGAGTCCGAAGGGCGCTTCGGTCGCGCTGCACGCCGACGGCGAGGCCCTGGTCGGCGAGTTCGCGCTGGGCCGGGAAGGCGCGCCGAAGGTCGGCGTGCGGCTCACGCGCACGGCAGGCGCCGCGCACCACGACCACCTGCAGATCGATCGCAACCGCGACGGTCGGTTCGGCGACGACGAGACGCTTTTTGCCACGCCGTCCGAGCAGCGGGGGAAGTGGTGGTCGTCGTTCGAGACGGTGGTCGACGTGCCGTTCGCCGCGAAGGGCGAAGCACCGCTGCGCAACCCGTACCCGCTGTCGCTGTGGTTCGTCGAGGATCCGCGCGAACCGGCGGCGGCGCCGGCGCTGCGCTGGTCGCGGCGCGGCTGGCACCAGGGAACGTTCGAGTTCGCCGGTCGGCGCGCGTTCGTGCTGATCACGGAGATGGCGATGGACGGCGTGTTCACGACCGCCGACGCCTGGGCGGTCGCCTATGACGAGAAGTCGCTGCTGGCCGCGGGCCCGCGCGAACTGTCGCGCCACGCCTGGCTCGAACAGGACGCGCTGCGGGTCGTCGCGATCACGCCCGACGGTCGCGAGCTGCGGCTGCAGCGATTCGATCCGCACACGACGCGCGCCGACGAGGAGGCCGCCGATGACGCCTACCGCGCCGACCGCGCCGCCCCCCGCGCCGCGGCGCCGCTCGCGTTCGGCAAGGACCTCACGGCCGCGCTCGCCTCGGCGAAGCGCGACCAGAAGCGCGTGCTGGTCGACTTCGAGACGACCTGGTGCGGGCCGTGCAAGCTGATGGACGAACTCGTCTACGGCGCAGCCGACGTGGTCGGCGCCGCCAAGGACGTCGTCTGCGTCAAGGTCGACGGCGACGCCGCGCGGGATCTCGTGCAGCGCTACCAGGTCGCCGCCTACCCGACGATCCTGCTGCTCGACGCCGACGGCGGCGAGGTGCGCCGCGCGGTCGGCTACCAGAGCGTCGCCGCCATGGTGAAGCTGCTCGCGCGATGAGCGCCGGCCCGCGGCGCGCGCTGACGGTCGCCCTCGTCGCCGTCGCCCTGGCCGGGGTCGCCGCCGCGGTGTGGCGCACGGCATGGCTCTCGGACGACGCGTTCATCACGTTCCGCAGCGTCGAGAACCTCGTGCGCGGCAACGGGCCGGTGTGGAACGCCGGCGAACGCGTGCAGACGTTCACCCACCCGCTGTGGTTCGCGCTGGTCGCCGGGTTGCGCGCCGTCACCGGCGAGTGTCCGTGGAGCACGCAGTGGCTCGGCCTGGCGCTCGCCGGCGGCGCCGCGGCCTGGCTGCTGCTCGACGCCGCCGGCACGGCGCGCGGCCGCACCGCCGCACTCGCCGCGACCGCGCTGCTGCTCGGTTCGCACGCCTGGCTCGACTTCGCGACCTCGGGCCTCGAGACCTCGCTGACCTACCTGCTGGTCGCCGCGCTGATCGCCGCCCGCGGTTCTGCCGCCGCCGAACCGCGCCTGCGGCGCACGGCCGTGATCGCCGGCCTGCTGGCCGCGACGCGGCCCGATCTCGTGCTGCTGGCGACCCCACCGGTCCTCGCCTGCCTGTTCGGCGTGCGCCGCCGCGCCGCCGTCGCCGCGCTGGCCGTCGCGGCCCTGCCGGTGGCGGCGTGGTCGCTGTTCGCCGCCTTCTACTACGGTTCGCCCTTCCCGGTGACCGCCTTCGCGAAGGCGTTCTGCCACGGCGTTCCCCCGGCCGAACTCGCCGCGCAGGGCCTGCGCTACCTGGCGCGCAGCGCGCTCGCCGATCCGCTGACGATCGCCGTCCTCGCGCTCGGCCTCGCCGCCGGTCTCGTCCGCCGCGGCGATCGCGCACTCGCCTTCGGCGCGCTGGTCTACGTCGCGTACGTCGTCGAGGTCGGCGGCGACTACATGCTCGGCCGGTTCCTCGTGCCGCCGCTGTTCGTCGCGATCTGGCTCGCGGCGCGGGCGATCGGCGCAGCGCGGCCGGTGTTCGCCATCGCGAGCACGCTGGCGATCGCCCTCCTCGGCGCCATCGCCCCGCCGAGCTGGACGCGGCCGCGGCCGACTGCGCTGCCACGGCTCGACGTGCCAGCCGACGGCATCGTCGACGAACAGCAGATCGGCTGGTGGCGTTACGGCCTCGGCTCGCCGGCACCCGAGGTACCGCCCTGGGACCTGATCGGCACGTTGGCCGCCGGCAGCCTCGAGCCGATCGGCGGCGCGTCGCGCGCCGTCACCATCGGCGCCGCGGTCGGCGCGTTCGGCTACGTCGCCGGCGATCGCATCCACATCGTCGATCCGTGGCTGTGCGATCCGTACCTGATGCGGCTGCCGCTCGGCGAAGCGGGCCACTGGCGGATCGGCCACTTCTTCCGTCGCATGCCCGAGGGCTTCCTGGAGAGCATCGCGACCGGCGAGAACCTGATCGCCGACCCGGCCTTCGCCCGCTGCTACGCGACGCTGCGCTCGGTCGTCCGCGACCCGCTGTGGTCGCCGGATCGGCTGCGCAACCTGTGGGCGCTGTGGACCGGCGCCGATCGCGACGCGCTGGCGGCGTTCGCCGCCGGCGACTACCGCACGCCGCCGCGCCGGGCCCTGCCCCTCGCGCACTTCGCCGGCGAACTCGCCGCGGGCACGCAGTGGTTCGCCGCGCCGCCGACCCGCTGCGTGCAGGCCGGCGGCCTCGCCATCCGGCTGCCCGAGGCGAGGACGGCGGCCACCCTCGTGCTGACCGCGACCGGCGACACCGACTACACGCTGACCTTCCGCCGGGGCGGCGCGGCCGTGGCCACCGCACGCCTCACGCAGCGCACCCTGCCGCTCGACGGCATGCAGCCGCTGGCCGTGCCGGTGCCGGGCGACGCGGGCCCGTTCGACGAGCTGTGGATCGACGTTCCGGCGCGCGTCGATTTGCCAGCGGTCGCTGCCATCGGCCGGATCGAGCTGCGGCCGTGACCACGCGCGCCCCGAGGACGGAATCCGGAGTGGGCCCAGCCTGCTGTCCCCGTTGCTCGCCGCCACCAATTCCCGCACCAACTTGCGAGGTCCTTCGATGAAACGTCTGCTGCTCGTCCTCGGCCTGTTCCTGTCGCTCGCCACTGCCCAGGAGCGGCACCGCCCGTCACGCCCCGACGCCCCCCGCGTCGAACTGCAGGAGCGCATGCGGGCGGCACGCGAACGCTTCGACGCCCTGCGGGACCGGCTGCAGGAACGCCTTCGCGAGCGCCGCGCCGAGGTCATGGACCGGATGCGTGAGCAGCAACGGTCGGCGCGCGGCGGCGAGCGCCGGAGCGACCGCCAGGCACCCCGTGGGGAACGCCAGGGGGCCCGCGGCGAACGCCGGCACGGGCACGGCCGCCACCGTGGCCCCGGCGCCGAGCGCCGCGGCGGCGATGCGCAGGGTCCGCGCCAAGCGCCTGGCGAACGCCGTGGCCCGGGCGCGCGCGAACGCCGCGCCGGCGCCGAGCGGATGGGGCCGCCGCCGCGCGGCCGGCAGCTGGCCGAACGCCGCCGCGATCGCGAAGCCTGAGCGACCACTCCCGCGCTGCCGCGCGTCCCGAGCGGAAACGCCGTAGCGGGACAAGCCAGTCCGGAGGGGCCGAGCCGAGACCAACCCGACGGCCGCGTCACGCGCGGCCGCTTTCGCCTAGCCTCAACCGCCGCGCGAGCCCTTCGGCGGCACCGCGCACGAGACGTTCTTCTTGGCGCCGCGGGCATCGGCGAGGATGCGCTCGGCGAGGCGGTCCGCCGCGTCGCTCGGCGGGATGTGCTCTTCCTTCGCCATCGTCCACAGCTCCTTGAGAGCCTGTGGGATGCGCTCGATCTTGCCGAGCGCGACCTGCTCGTCGTAGCCGCCGGGGTGGAACTCGACCGAGACGTTGATGATGCCGCCGGCGTTGATCACGTAGTCCGGCGCATACAGGATCCGGCGGTCGGCGAGCGTCTTGCCGTGGCGCGGCTCGAGCAGCAGGTTGTTGGCCGCACCGGCGACGATCGGCGCCTGGAGCTTCGGGATCGTCTGGTCGTGCAGGATCGCGCCGAGTGCGCACGGCGCGAACACGTCACACTTCATCGACAGGATCTCGTCCTCGGTCGCCGGCTTGACGCCGAGTTCCTTGGCGAGCTGGGCGAGCCGCTCGTGGTTGCGGTCGGCGCCGTAGACGGTCGCGCCGGCGTCGATCAGGCGCTTGGCCAGCGCCGAACCGACCGCGCCGGTGCCCTGGATGGCGACCGTGCGCCCCTTCGGCGAATCGTTGCCGAACACCCAGCCGAGCGCGGCCCGGATGCCGAGGTAGACGCCGTAGGCCGTGTAGGGCGAGGGGTTGCCGCTGCCGCCGTCCTTGCGCTCGAGACCGGTCACGTACTTGGTCGCGCGGCGGATGATCTCGAGGTCGCCCACCGACGTGTTGACGTCCTCGGCGGTGATGTACTTGCCGCCCAGCGAGTCGACCAGCCGGCCCATCGCCAGGTAGAGCGCCTCGGACTTCAGCTTCTTCGGATCACCGATGATGACCGCCTTGCCGCCGCCCAGGCCGGTGTGCGCGACCGCCGACTTGAAGGACATGCCGCGGCTCAGGCGCTTCACGTCGAACAGGGCTTCCTCCTCGCTGGCGTAGGGCCACATGCGCAGCCCACCGAGGGCCGGGCCCAACGTCGTGTCGTGCACCGCGATGATCGCATGCAGACCGCTCTTGGCGTCGACGCCGCGGACGACGCGCTCGTAGCCGGGGACGGGGATGTCGGTGATCTTCAGGTCGGTCACAGGTTCCTGAGGGTATCTGCCCAAACGGAGGGCGAGCATGATAGGAAGCCGCTTGCCGAATACCATCCGCAGCTCGCGGATGGGCCGAACGGCTACCGCGAGCGCGTCCCAACCTGCACGTTCAGATCGACTTCCGTCGCACCGCGCCGGACCTTCACGGGCACCGTGCTGCCGATCGCCAGCTCGCGCAGGATCGCCGCGTACTCGGCCACGCCGGCCACCGGTTCGCCCGCCAGGCCGATGATCAGGTCGCCTTCGCGAACGCCGGCGCGATCGGCCGGACCGCCCTCGCGAACCCCGGCGACCCGCACGCCGTCATCGGTCGCCTGGTAGTCGGGCATCAGGCCGAGACCGGGCTGCTCCCCCTCCGCCGCGGCCGGCGCCTCGCTGCGCGTCAGCGGCTTGCTCGCCGGCTGGTCGGACTTCGCTACCGGCTTGGCGTGATCGACCGCCGGTGCCGGCCGCTGTGGCGCGGCCGCCGGCGCCACCACCGGCATGGCCTCACGAGCCACGGGCTCGTTGCCGCCGTGCACGACCACGACGTAGTCGCCGATGTGCCGCGGCGACGCGTAGGTGCCACCCGCGAGGCCCGCCGTGTCCTCGACCGACAGCACGCGGACGTCCAGCTGCGGCGCACGGCTCAGGATCCGCGCGACGGTGCCGCGGCGGAAGTTCGCGTGCATGTTGCCGCAGAACAACACCACCAGCGGTCGCTGGCCCTTGGCCCGTTCGCGCTCGAGGTGGTCGACGACGGTCTCGGCCATCGTGTCGTCGCGCAGGCACTGCGCCGCGTAGACACGCTGCATCCCGCCATCGCCCGACGTGCCGACGTGGTCGCCCATCATCTTGACGAAGTCGTCGTAGTACTCGTCCTCCGGCGCCGACGTCTCGCGAGCGACGTCGGGGTTGCCGGCGACGCTGCCGATGCCCGAAACGCCGACCTCGTGGACCAGCGCGGTGGGCGCGTTGGCGGCGAGCACGACCAGGCCGTGTTCCTTCGCGAACTCGACCACCGGTCGGTAGTCGCGCTGGTAGTTCCGCCACGGCCGCGACCGCGCGAGGAACGTCGGCTCGTCGATCAGGCCGCCGAGGTACTGCAGCAACGGGGTCTGCACATCGCGCTCGAACATCTCCATCGCGATCGCCAGCTCACCGCGCCGCGCGTAGAGCGCGCGCAACAGGGCCTGGTGCAGCTCGTGCACGGCCGGCGTCTCGTGCAGTTCGCCGAGCACGACGACGTCGGCACCGGCCAGCGACCGAGCGGCATCGTCGACGGCGACCGACGCATCGTCGGCGGTGCGCACCAGGTGCGCCGGGGCCGCGCAGGCGGCCAGGAAGAACAGCAACGCGGGGAAGCGGGGCGAACGCATCGCGACATTCAAGCCGCCCGGCGACGCGCGACAAGCGGCGAGAACCGCCCCACGCCACGCCCGCCCATGCCATGGCGCCATCCGGCGCAGACCATCACGATCCGCCGATCCGCGCGTCGCGGCCGCTGCCGGTGATCGCGCCCGGACGCAGGGCACTGACGGGTCGGATACACGCATCTCGTCTTGCCTGACGAGCACCATGAATGCCCCTTCCTCCGCGCTGCTGTCCGCCTTCCTCCTCGTGGCACCCCTTTCGGCGCAGTGGATCCATGCGCCG
>CAYMRG010000193.1:3157-8953 GCA_964392555.1 uncultured candidatus Brocadiaceae bacterium | reverse complement strand
AGCGACGCCGTCGCGGTGTCGCTCGGCACCTTCGCGCCGCTCGGCCGCGGCACCTACACCGTCCAGCACGACACCGACGCGACCGCCGCCTTCGCGAACGCGGTGAAGCCCTTCGGCTTCGCGCTGCGTCTGCATACGCTGTAGCCCGTGTCGCGCTCGCCCAGCTCGATCCTGTTCGCCCTGATCGTCGGCCTGTCGATCGCCCTGGTCGCCTGGTGGACATCGTTCCAGATCGCGCAGAGCCGCAAGCTGGCGGCCGCGGGCGAACGGCTGGTCGCCGACGACGTCGACGGTGCGGCGGCCGCGCTCGGTGCGCCCAACGCCGCCGCGCTCGCCGACGTCGCTCGGGCGCGCACCGTGATGTTCGCCAGCGAAGGTGCGGTGTTCGCCGCGATCCTGCTCGCCTCCGGCTGGCTCTACATCGCCTCGGTGCGGCGCGAACGGGCGCTGGTCGCCGCGCAGGACCGCTTCCTCGCCGGCGCGACCCATGAGCTGAAGACGCCCCTGGCGACGATCACGCTGTTGCTCGAGTCGCTGCGCGCCGACCGGCTGCCGCCCGAGAAGCGCGAACGCTACCTGGCGAACGGCCTGCTCGAGGCCGAACGGCTCGAACGCGGCCTGCACAACGTGCTGACCGCCGCCGGGCTGCGCGCGACGCGCCGTATCGGCCGGCCGGTCGAGGGCGACCTGGTCGCCGATGTCCAGGAAGCGGTCGCCGCGCTGCAACCGCGCGCGCAGACCGCCGAGATCGAGATCGCCACCGACCTGCCGAACGAAGCGCCGCTGCTGCGCGACCGCGCCGCCATCCAGCTGGTGCTGCGCAACCTGCTCGACAACGCGATCAAGTACTCGCCGGCGGGCTCGACCGTTCACGTCACCGTCGCCGACACGGGCCGTCGGCTGCGCATCGGCGTGCGCGACCACGGTCGCGGCCTCGACGCCGAGGAGCTGGCCAACGCCTTCGTGCCGTTCTGGCGCGGCAGCGACAAGGTCTCCGGCGGCACCGGCCTCGGCCTGCACCTCGTGCGGGAACTGGTCGCCGCCCATGGCGGCACGGTCGAAGCCCACAGCGAAGGGCGCGACCGCGGCGCCGAGTTCGTCATCCAACTGCCGCAACGCCGAGGAGAAGCATGAGTCGATGGATCCTGGTCGCCGAGGACGAGCGCACGCTCGGCGAGATGCTGTGCGACAACCTGACGCTCGAGGGCTACCACGCCGAGCACGTGCTGACCGGCCCGCGGGCGATCGAACGGATGGCGCGCGGCGGCATCGACCTGCTGATCCTCGACATCATGCTGCCGGGCTGTGACGGCTTCGAGGTGCTGCGCCAGCTGCGCGAACGCGGCGACCACACGCCGGTGCTGGTGCTGAGCGCGCGCAGTGCCGACGAGGATCGCATCCGCGGTCTCGAACTGGCGGCCGACGACTACCTGACCAAGCCGTTCAACCTGCGCGAACTGCTGCTGCGTGTCGAGGCGCTGCTGCGGCGTCAGCCGGCCCCGACCCCCGGCAGCGACGTCCTCACGTTCGCCGGCCACCACGTCGATTTCCGGGCGATGCGGGCAACCTGCCGCGACGGCACGAGCGTCGACCTGACCGCGACCGAGACCAAGCTGTTGAAGCTGCTGGCCGCGCACATCGGCACCGTCGTCACCCGCAAGACGATCGTCGAGCACCTGTTCGGCAGTGCCTCACCGCCGACCGTCCGCACGCTCGACAACGTGGTCCTGCGGCTGCGCAAGCTGTTCGAAGTCGATCCGGCGTCCCCCCAGCACCTCCTGACGGTGCGCGGTATCGGCCTGCGATTCGACGGCTGAACGCGGCGCCGGACCGCCGCCACCCCGGTGGGACCGGCATTTCCGCTCCTCGGTTGGCGGTCGCGACGGATATCCTCCCGATTCGGCCACAAGGCGCCAAGCATATGAAAGCACTCGTTCCGACCCTCCTCCTCCCCCTGTTCCTGATCGCGCCGCTCGCGGCCCAGCAAGTCGAACTGAAGTTCGCCCCCAAGAAGGACGCCCCCGTCTGGTTCCAGCGCACCGTCAAGCAGGCGCAGAACATCGACCTCGGCGGTCAGGAGATGGAGAGCGGCGGGACGATCGACTGGGCCTACCAGGTGCTCGTCAAGAGCGTCGCGGACGACGGCACGGTCGGTCTCGAGGTGCGCATCGAGCGCATCAAGGGCTCGATCTCGGTGCCGATGATGGGCGACTTCGAGTTCGATTCGGCGACCGACAAGCCTGCGGCGGGCGAGGCCAAGGCCGAGGACGAGGACAGCGGCATGGGCATGCCGGACTTCAGCGCGGTCGGCAAGGTCGTGGCGAAGTTCGCCGGCAAGACCGTCAAGGCCACGGTCGACGCGAAGGGCACCGTCAAGCTCGACGAAGAGTCCAAGACGATGATCGAGAGCTCGGTCGGCGACGGCATGAGCGCCGGTATGGCCGGCCAGTTCGTCTCGGTGCACGAGTTCGAGAGCCTGATCGAGGAATCGATCGGCCACCGCCCGGACAAGGCGCTCGCGGTCGGTGAGAAGTGGACCAAGGAGCACACCGAAGGTCCGCAGCAGATGCCGATGACCAGCAAGGTCGAGATGACCTTGACGAAGAGCGACGACGAGGCCTTCGAGATCACCTCCGCCGGCACGATCGACAAGCAGGAGGCGAAGGGCGACAAGGCCGACGACAAGGGCGACGACGACGACGAAGGCGCGGCGATGGCGCGCGAGATGATGAAGAGCATGAAGATCAAGAACGGCAAGGTCGCCTCCAGCCAGCGCATCTCGCGCAAGGACGGGCTGGTCCTGGAGTCGCAGGGCACGACCTCCTTCGACATGACGATGGACAGCCCGATGGGCCAGGGCGAGATGAACATCGGCATGAAGATGACGCACACGCTGAAGCGCACCACCGCCGCCGAAGCCATGGCGACGGCGAAGCCCAAGGAAGCGGCCAAGGAAGGCGCGGGCGCGCCCAAGTAGCGCGAACGAACGCAGCGACCGACGGCCCGCAGCGGGGGCGTGCGATGCAATTCGCACGCCCCCGCTTGCTTACCATGGCGACCATGACCAACCGCGAGACCCTGCACGTCGCCGAGTTCCACGGCGACGGGATTTCGTCCGAGCTGTCCGCCAGCGTCCACGAGGTCGCCCGAGCCCTGCCGATCGCCGTGCAGTTCCATCCGGTCGATCTGACGCTGGAGTCGCGCCGCAAGGACGCCAACGCCTGCTACGCGGCGGCGATGGCGGCGATCGGGGCCCACAAGGTGGCATTGAAGTACCCGACCGTCACCGAGCAGGAGAGCCCCAACAAGATCCTGCGCGAGCGTTGCGACTTCTCGGTGATCCACCGCCCCGTGGCGAGCATTCCCGGGGTCAAGACCCGGCACGACGGCAAGATCGATCTGCACATCATCCGCATCGCGGTCGGCGGCACCTACGAGGATGCCGGCCGCCGGATCGGCGAAGACGTGGCGGTCTCGATCCGCGTCATCGAGCGGCGACCGTCGCGCGAAGCCGCGCTGTACGCGTTCCGCCTGGCCAAGCGCCTCGGCTGCGGCGTGGTCAGCTCGAGCAAGTACACGATCCAGCGCGCGACCGACGGCATGTTCGAGGACGTCGTCGCGGCGGTCGGCAAGCAGTTCGAAGGCGTCCCGCACGGCCGCGAACTGTTCGATGCGCTGCTCTACAAGCTCGTGCTGAAGCCCGAGGCCTACCGCGTGATCGTCACGCCCAACGAGTACGGCGACTTCCTGTCGGACATGGCCTGCGGCATGGTCGGCAGCATGGGCCTCGGCGCGAGCGCGAACTACGCCTTCGACGCGAACGGCGAAGTCACCTTGGCGATGTTCGATCCGGCCGGTGGAACGGCACCGGACATCGCCGGCCAGGGCGTGTGCAATCCGTCGGCCGCGCTGCTCGCGTTCGGCATGCTGCTCACGCACTGCGGCTTCCGTGGCCTCGGCACGCTGCTCGACGAGGCCGTGCGCGGCGCGATCGCGGCGGGCGAGAGCACCCGCGATCTCGGCGGCACCAAGTCGACCGCGGCGTTCACCGCCGCCGTCTGCAGCCGACTGGTCAGACCCGTGGCCTGAACAAGCGATCGACGAACGAACTGCCGCGGTGCTTGTCGGCGACCTTGCGCGTCCAGCGCATCGCTTCGGCGACCGGCACGAGCACGGCGCCTTCGGGCACCGGCAGCCAGACCGCCTGCTCCTCGCTCTGCGAGATCAGTTGGTCGAACTCACCGGTGGTCTCCGCAGCAGCCAGACGCTCGAGCAGCTTCTGGTCGACCAGCGCCGAACCCGGCGCAGCGTATTGACGAACGCGACCCAGCAGATCGTCCGTGCTGACCTCGAACAGGTCGGCCAAGGCGACGAGGTCTTCGCCGGTGGGGAACCGGCTGCCACTCTCCCATCGGCTGACCGCCGACTCGTGGCAGCCCAGGCGCTTCGCGACGTGATCCTGGGTGAAGCCCCGGCGCGCACGCAACTCTCGCAGCCGGGCAGCGAGGTGGGTGGCGAGCGGACGCGGGGCGACTTCTTCGGGTTGTTCGCTCAAGCGGGTTTGGGTGATGGTGTTCACAGCGCAGGCACTACGCAGCCATTTTGACGAGAGGCCACGCCGTTCGGAAGTCGTTGCCCCAGCCTACACCTAGCTCGACACCATGTCACGGCAACCAGACATCAGGCTCGCAATTTGACGATTTGGAAACTTGACGAAAAGGCACGAAATTGTTCGATTCGGAACTCCACTGGACTTGGAACCCACCGCCGAGACCGGGAGCCGCAATCGATGGACGACCCGAAGGTCCTGTTACAGCTAGCCTACCGAGCCGCAGCCCGCGTGGTCCGCAGCCCCCTGCTGGCCGAAGAAGCCGGTGAGCGCGCCTTCCACCTGCTGACCCTCGCCACGTTGGGCGGCCAGCCTCCCCACCACCCCGAGGCCTGGCTACGCGTGGTGGCCCGCCGTTCGGCCTGCGCCCTGCTCCGTTCGGAATGGGCGAAGACGCAGGCGGTCGCCAGCGAGGAGATCGCGTCCCATCCCGCCCCCTACCGGGACCTGCGGCCCCGGGTCGGCGACCAGGTGCGCGAACGGGTCGAAGCCGCTCTCACGCCCCGCCAGCGGGATGCCTTCCGCGCCGCTTTGACCTGCAACACCACGCGCTCGGCAGCGCGCGACTGCGGCATGCAACCCAGGGACTTCCGCCGTTACCTCGGCGCGATCTCGCGCCGCGCCCGCCGCGCCCTGGCCCTCGACGGCGAACCGTAGCTGCCGAGACGGCGCACGAGCGCTTGGCTTCGCTGCCACCGCCGGCGATGGTCTCGGCATGGTCCAGCGCAGCCCGCGATCTCCGTTCCTCGCCGCCACCTTGGCCGTCTCCCTGTCCGCCGCCAGCGCCGCCGCCCAGGAACTCGGCTACACCGACACGCCGCGCCTGCCGAACGGCTTCCGCGTGCACGATGTCGACCGGCCGCGCCCGCCGGTCGTCGATCCGGGTCCGGCGCCCGCGCAGCCGGTGCCGGCGCCGAGCGACGCGATCCGCCTGTTCGACGGCAAGGACCTGTCGGCGTTCCGCGGCCACGACGGCGAAGCGAAGTGGCTGGTCGCCGACGGCGCGATGCAGATCAACGGCACCGGCGACATCGAGACCAAGGCGAACTTCGGCGACTGCCAGTTGCACGTCGAATGGGCTTCCCCGACCCCGCCGAAGGGCACCTCGCAGCACCGCGGCAACAGCGGCGTGTTCTTCTTCGGCCGCTACGAGGTCCAGGTGCTCGACAGCTACGAGAACCAGACGT